>JBATWM010000090.1:0-14382 GCA_049672605.1 Sulfurimonadaceae bacterium | reverse complement strand
AAAGGTAGAGCTTTTTAGCAGCTTTAGGGTGCTTGAACTTTTCGAGTTGGTGGAGATAACCTTGAATGACTAGGGTCTCAAAGTTTTTATAGAGCATGTCCTTAGAGATCTTGCGTGTTGTTTTTAGACGCTCATATAACATGTAGGCCGAGACTTTCTGGGTTATAAGATTGGTGGCAAGCAGCATAATGTCAAAACCGATCTCTGTAAGAGCCCATTGCAGGCTTTTCTGAATATGGCGAATACGTTCTTCTGAGGGAACTCTGTGCATAGCGGGAAATCCGCCGAGCTGGAAGTAGTGGTTGAGGGCAGTTTCGTCATAGCGAGGTTCGAAGGCGAGGAAGCCTTCAAAGTCTAAGGGATAGAGCTTTATGGTCTTAAGCTCACTATAGTGATAGTGGTCGACACTGGCAATGATAAGCTGCTTGACTTTTGGCAGGGCGATCTCTTCTCTATAATTGTCTAAGGCTAATGTCGTTATTTCGTTTTGATTGCAGAAGCGGGTTAGGGTTTCATTGAGTGAATCGACCTCTATTCTTAGGTCGTTACAATCTATATATAGGTAACTGCTTTTTTTGTAGCCAAGGAGGGTGTGTTTGATGAGGGCTGATTTTCCTGCTTGGCTGATGCCATTGATCTGGTAAGAGTCCTCTTCTAGAAAATAGCGTCGTTCAATATACTGAGGTGTATGCAGGTCTTGTCTGTAAAACTCTTCTAATAGTATTTCCATCTAGCTTCCTTATTTATATTCAATATGACCAACTATATTTTAGCTCGTCATTCCGTACTTGATACGGAATCTATAAATTTATTAGTATTCTCACTTTTTATAGATTAACAAACTTTATCGACTGCTCTTTCTTTTTTTGCGATTCGGCATTTAGTACCTCTCTGCATTGAACTGTTGGTTCTGATACTCCGGAAAAAAAAGAAACAAAAAAACCTCTCGTGACGGCTTCGAGCCCGATGGCTATCGGGTTCCTTCCTTCCACTCTATCTCATCCTAAAAACGACAAACTCGCTACAACAAAAGGTCTATGGCGTTGATGCTACGCATAACAACCCTGTTTCCAATCCTAAAAAAGCCAAGCAGTTGGCTTTTTCTTAACGGATCTCATCTTAACGGACGAGCTAGAGTTTCAGTCTGCTCTGTAGTTGCCACGAAAAATGCCAAGCGGTAACGCATCAATCAATGTGAAAGTTAACACTTTCATCCCTGCTCAAACTTTCCCTACTCAATAACTACTTGAGTCGTATAAATATAGAGAACAATGCACTGGCTGCTTTAGAGATTGAATTACAACATCAGAAGAACAGCGTCTCTCTTTTTTTCTAAGGTCTACGTCATCGGTGCTTTGCACATCGATTATGTTTCCGACCTTATAAAAGCCAAGCGGTTGCCTTTTTACGATGTGGCATTTAGTGCCACCCTGTATTGAGCTTTAGCTCTTTAACTTCACAGGTCTCATCTCTGACGCGACAGAGAATGAAATGCATGGGAAAAGCTTAGCTTTGAGTCGTAAAAAAGTTCGGGCTATCACAATTCATAAGGCGAGGGAACATAACATTGAGATCAAGTTGAACCCATTAAATGTAAAAATATTACAATGTTAACTAATTCAAAAGTTAAAAAAGCTCTTGGATTCCTGCCTTCGCAGGAATGACGAATTAGCTAACTATGTAGATATATGAAATATTCCTCTAGATAGATAATCAGTAAATTAAACTACCTAATCCATGTAGCAATTTTATCACTTCCTTATTAAAAGGAAATAAAATCTGACATATTTCTTAAAACACCCCCTAAACTATTGAACTATTATCCTGATTTCGGTACAATCCCGCTCTCTACAAATAGTCAGGCTAGATCTGACGAGTTCTTTATGAGGAAAAAATATGGAAAAAATTCGTTTGAAACTAAGAGCTTACGATCATCGTGTACTCGATAGATCAGTAAGTTCAATCGTTGAAGCTGTAAAGCGTACTGGTGCGGAAATCCGTGGCCCAATCCCTTTGCCAACTAAGATTCGTAAATACACTGTTCTTAAATCAGTACACGTAAACAAAGATTCACGTGAGCAATTTGAGATCCGTATGCACGCACGTTTAATCGACATCGTTTCTGCTACGCCAGAGACTGTTGATTCACTAATGAAACTAGATCTTGCACCGGAAGTGGACGTTGAAGTTCGCTCTATGGACAAGTAAGGAGCTAATGATGGAATATATTGTTGAAAAAATCGGTATGAGCCGTACAATTACTGTCCCTTCTACTCCTGTTACTCTTTTAAAACTAAAAGAAGTAAAAGTATGTGAAGTTAATGACGGCGTTGCGATCGTCTCTTATAACGATGGTAAAAAGTCAAACAAAGCAATCGAAGGTCAGCAAAAGAAGTACTCTCTTTCAGCTGAATTCAATCGTTTCGCAACAATAACTGTTGCCAACACTGAAGCAGGTGATCAAGATTTGACACCACTTGCTGAAGCTAAAATCATCAAATCGTCTTTTAATACTAAAGGACGTGGTTTTACTGGTGTTGTTAAACGTTGGAACTTCGGTGGTGGTCCAGGTTCACACGGTCACCGTTTTCACCGTACAGGTGGATCTATCGGTAATGCTGAGTGGCCAGGTCGCGTTCAAAAAGGTCGTAAGATGGCAGGACAGCACGGTAATACATTGAATACTGTGAAGAATGAGGTCTTATCTTTTGACGCTGAAAATGGTGTTATCGTTGTTAAAGGTGCTGTTGCAGGACCAAACGGTGCATTAGGTCGTATAAAGGTAGTTAAATAATGAGCGCAATAGTTCTTAATAATAAATTTGCAAAAGACTCTGAGCTAGCGCTTCCAGAGAGCTTTTCGGGTATCAACCCACACAACCTTTACCTATACGTTAAGTCGTACCAAGCAGGCATCCGTGCTAACACTGCATCTACTAAGACTCGTTCTGAAGTAAGCGGTGGTGGTAAAAAACCATGGGCTCAAAAAGGCCGTGGTGGTGCTCGTGCCGGTTCTACTCGTTCTCCTGTATGGGTAGGCGGTGGTCAAGTTTTCGGTCCAAAATCGAACCGTAACTACGATCTTAAAGTAAACAAAAAACAGAAACGTATTGCATTAGAGTTCGCTCTAAATGAACTTTCTGAAGCTGGTAAGCTTTTCATTGTTGATAACATTGAAGTGGCTTCTGGTAAAACTAAAGATGCAAAAGCTATCTTTAATGCTCTTGACGTACGTGACGCTCTTTTTGTAAAAGAGATCATTGACGAAAAGACATTTATGGCATTTCGTAATCTTCAATCTTGTTACCTAGTAGAAGGTAATGAGTTAAACGCTTTCTTAGCAGCAACTTACCGTTCAGTAGTGATCGAAAAAGCTGTTTGGGAACAAATCGTAGAAGGGGCTAAATAATGGCAGATATTACAGATATCAAGTCTATCTTGTATACAGAGAAGACCCTTGGTCTACAAGAGTCAGGTGTTGTCGTAGTACAAACATCTCCTCGTGTAACAAAAACTGGTCTTAAAGAGATCTTCCGTGAGTACTTTGGTATCGTTCCAACACGTATCAACTCTCTTAATCAAGCGGGAAAAATTAAAAAATTTCGTGGTGTAACTGGTAAGCAAAACAACTTCAAGAAGTTCTATGTGACATTACCAGAAGGTGCACAGATCGAAAGTTTGGCGGTATAAGATGGCAATGAAAACATATAGACCAATAACACCAAGTCGTCGTTTCTATACAAACATCGACAGCAGTGATATCACGGCTAAACCAAGTGTACGTTCACTGTTGAAAAAACTTCCTGCAGCTGCTGGTCGTAACAACAATGGTCGTATTACATCTCGTCACCGTCAAGCGGGTGCGAAAAAACTTTACCGTATCATCGATTTCAAACGTAACAAGTTTGACATCCCTGGTACAGTAGCGACTATCGAGTACGATCCGTACCGTAACTGTCGTATCGCACTGGTTAACTATGCTGATGGCGAAAAACGTTACATCCTTCAGCCGAAAGGTCTAAACGTTGGTGATGTTATTCAATCTGCAGAGTCTGGTCTTGATATCAAGCCAGGTAACACAATGAAATTGAAAAGCATTCCAGTGGGTACGATCATCCATAATCTTGAGCTAAAACCAGGCAAGGGCGGACAACTTGTACGTTCTGCAGGAAATTCTGCTCAGATCATGGGTCGTGATGATAAATACGTCTCTGTACGTCTTCCATCATCTGAAATGCGTCTTGTTCTTGGCGAGTGTCTAGCGACTATCGGTACCGTAGGTAACGAAGAGTTCGCAAACATCGTATGGGCAAAAGCGGGTCGTTCACGTCACCGTGGTATTCGTCCTCAAACTCGTGGTTCTGCAATGAATCCAATCGATCACCCGCATGGTGGTGGTGAAGGTAAAACAAACTCAGGTCGTCACCCAGTTACTCCATGGGGTAAACCGACTAAGGGTGCGAAGACTCGTCGTAAGAAATCTAGCGATAGATTGATTATTACTCGTCGTAAACCAAATGCGAAAAGGGTAGGTTAATTATGGCTCGTTCAGTAAAAAAAGGTCCATTCGTAGACGACCACTTGATGAAGAAAGTTCTTGCTGCTAAAGAAGAAGGCAACAAGAAACCAATTAAAACTTGGTCACGCCGTTCAATGGTTCTTCCAGAGATGATCGGTTTGACTTTTAATGTTCACAACGGTCGCCAGTTTATTCCTGTATATGTTACAGAGAATCACATTGGTTACAAACTTGGGGAATTCGCACCAACACGTACGTTTAAGGGCCATAAAGGCTCTGTACAGAAGAAGGTAGGTTAATCATGGCTAGAGCACTATTGAAATTCATCCGTGTTTCACCGATCAAATCTCGTCTTGTTGCACGCGAAATCCAAGGTATGAACGCTGAGCTAGCTCTTGCAGCTTTAGAGTTCACACCAAACAAAGCAGCGAAGATCATCTATAAGGTACTTGCATCTGCAGTAGCTAATAGCGGTCTTGAAGCTGAAGACTGTGTTGTTAAATCTTGTCGTGTTGACAATGGTCCGGTACTTAAACGTTTCCGTCCACGTGCTCGTGGTATGGCGTCTGGTATCCGTAAACCGACAGCACACATCCTAGTAGAAGTAGAGGGTAAATAATTATGGGTCATAAAGTTAATCCTATTGGTCTTCGCCTTGGAATCAACCGTAACTGGGAATCTCGATGGTACCCATCGTTTGACACAGCAGCGGAAAATCTTGGTGAAGATTACAAAATCCGTACTTTCTTAAAGAAAGAGCTTTACTATGCTGGTGTTGCTAACATCATCATCGAGCGTACTGCAAAACGCCTTCGCGTTACTATTGTAGCTGCTCGTCCTGGTATCATCATCGGTAAAAAAGGTGCGGATATTGAGAAGCTAAAAGTTAGTCTTCAAAAATTGATTGGTAAAGATATCTCTATCAACATTAAAGAAGAGAAAAAAGCGATGATTTCTGCTCAACTAGTAGCAGAAAACGTTGCAACACAACTTGAGCGTCGTATCGCTTT
This sequence comes from Sulfurimonadaceae bacterium, assembly GCA_049672605.1. GTDB lineage: Bacteria > Campylobacterota > Campylobacteria > Campylobacterales > Sulfurimonadaceae > Sulfonitrofixus. Next base: position 8,854 of record JBATWM010000090.1, on the reverse strand, counting down.
CCGTCGCGCTATGAAGAAAGTTATGCAAAATGCAGAACGTTCAGGCGCAAAAGGTATCAAAATTTCTGTAGCTGGTCGTCTTGGCGGTGCTGAGATGGCTCGTACTGAGTGGTACCTAGAGGGACGTGTTCCTCTTCATACACTTCGTGCAAAAATCGATTACGGTTTTGCTGAAGCGCAGACTACTTACGGAATCATCGGTATTAAAGTATGGATCTTCAAAGGTGAAGTACTTACTAAAGGTGTTCCTGCAGAAGTTGCTGAAGAAAAATCTGAGAAGCGTGAGCGTCGTCCTCGTGCTCCAAGAAAGGCTGATTAATTATGTTAATGCCTAAAAGAACTAAATACCGTAAGATGATGAAGGGTCGTAACCGTGGTTACGCTCGTTCAGGCTATAAATTAGCGTTTGGTGACATCGCGTTTAAAGCAGTAGAAGCTGGTCGTATCAACTCTCGTCAGATTGAAGCGGCTCGTATCTCTGCAACACGTCACATTAAACGTCAAGGTAAGATCTGGATTCGTGTATTCCCAGCTAAACCACTAACTGCCAAGCCTCTTGAAACTCGTATGGGTAAGGGTAAAGGTCCAGTTGACCAGTGGGTTATGAATATTAAGCCAGGTCGTATTATTTTTGAAATGGGTGGTGTACCTGAAGAGATTGCTCGTGAAGCATTGACTCTTGCGATTCACAAACTTCCATTCAAATGTAAAATCATTACTGCGGAGATGAACAATGAACTATTCTGATTTAGCAGATAAAAACGTATCTGAACTTCAAGCAATGATCAAAGAGAAGAAGACTGAGCTTTTCACTCTTAAGATCAAACAAAAAATGATGCAATTGACTAACACTAGCGAACTTCGCGTTGTTAAAAAAGATATTGCTCGTATTAACACTGCTATCGCAGCAGTGAAGTAAGGAGAGCACTATGAGTCAACGAGAAATTCAAGGTGTAGTAGTAAAGATCTCTGGAGATAAAACAGCTTCTGTATTGGTTGAGCGTCGTGTAATGCACCCTCGTTACCACAAAGTTGTTAAGCGTTTTAAAAAGTATCTTATCCATGATGAGAACAACACACTTAAAGAGGGTGACAAAGTCATCGCTGTTGAGTGTCGTCCACTTTCTAAAACAAAATCTTTCAGACTAAAAAACGTTGTAGGAGCTGAATAATGATCCAGAGTTTTACACGTTTAAAAGTTGCTGATAACACAGGTGCTAAAGAGATCATGTGTATCAAAGTTCTTGGTGGTTCTAAGCGCCGTTATGCAACTGTTGGTGACGTAATCGTAGCATCAGTTAAAAAAGCGGTCCCAACAGGGAAAGTTAAAAAAGGTCAAGTTATTAAGGCCGTTGTAGTACGTACTAAAAAAGAGGTACAACGTGAAAATGGTTCATTGATCCGTTTTGACGACAACGCTGCTGTAATCCTTGACGCTAAAAGAGAGCCAATCGGTACTCGTATTTTTGGACCTGTAGCACGTGAAGTACGTTATTCAGGTTTCATGAAGATCGTATCTCTAGCTCCGGAGGTTGTTTAATTATGGCAAAGTTTAATTTCAAAAAAGGTGACACTGTAGAGATCCTTGCTGGTGACGACAAAGGCACTAAAGCAGCGGTACTTGCAGTAATGCCTAAAAAAGGCAAGGTAATTGTAGAGGGATGTAAAATCGCTAAGAAAACAGTTAAACCTACTGAAGAGAACCCAAAAGGCGGATTCATGAATAAAGAGATGCCAATTGATATCTCTAATGTCCGCAAAGTGGAGGCGTAATTCATGACACGTTTAAAAGAAAAATATCTAGCTCTTAAGCCACAGCTTCAAGAACAACTAGAGATTAAAAACGCTATGCAGATTCCTGCACTAGAAAAGATCACTATCTCTGTAGGTACTGGTTTTGCGATGAAAGATAACAAGCTTATCCAAAACATCCAAGACACGATCTCTGCAATTGCTGGTCAGCATGCGTCTATCGTTATCTCTAACAAATCTGTCGCGGGCTTTAAAGTTCGTGAAGGTATGCCGGTAGGTGTTCGTGTGACACTTCGTGGCGCTAAGATGTACGAATTCCTTGATCGTCTACTTTCGATCGCACTTCCACGTGTAAAAGATTTCCGTGGTGTGCCTCGTAACGGTTTTGACGGTCGCGGTAACTACAACTTCGGTCTTACAGAGCAGTTGATCTTCCCTGAGGTTGATTATGATTCAATCATGCAAATTCATGGTATGAACATTACTGTTGTAACGTCAGCTAATAGTGACAAAGAGGGCTTTGCTCTTCTTGAAGCTATGGGTATGCCGTTCACTAAGGAGCGTACAAATGGCTAAAAAATCAATGATCGCGAAAGCGAAACGCACACCAAAATATGCGGTTCGCGCTTACACACGTTGTCAGATCTGTGGTCGTCCACACTCTGTTCTACGTGACTTCGGTATCTGCCGTATTTGTTTTAGAAAAATGGCAAATGAAGGTCTAATCCCAGGTGTTAGAAAGTCTTCTTGGTAGCCTATGGCTTCCATGGAGAAACTCCTAACAACAGCAAATACTGTTTACAGTATTTAGCAAATAAGGAAAAATAATGGTAAATGATTTAATTTCAGATTCGTTAACGCGTATCCGTAATGCTGCAATGCGTCGTTTAGACGTAACAACACTTATGCACTCTAAGAGTGTAGAAGCTGTTGTAGGTATCTTGGCTGACAAAGGTTACATCGAATCTTTCAATGTAATCGAAAACGGCGTTAAAAAAAGCATCAACGTAGTGTTGAAGTATGATGAGAACGGTAAGACTGTGATCAATGAGATGAAACGTGTTTCTAAGCCAGGTCGTCGTGTTTATAAGCCGGCTGCTGACATCAAACGTTTCAAAAATGGTTACGGAACGATCATCGTTTCTACATCAAAAGGCGTTCTTCCTAACGATAAAGCTTTCGAGCTTGGTATCGGTGGCGAAGTAATGGCCACAATCTGGTAAGGGGTTAGATATGTCACGTATTGGAAAAAATCCTGTTGAAGTACCAGCTGAGATCAAAGTAAGTGTTGATGGTGCGATTGTCTCTTTTGTTAAAGGAAAAGACACACGTACACTAGACACTATGGGTAATGTTGTTGTTGAGCTTGACGGCCAGACACTAACATTCAAAAATGTATCTGACTCTAAAGAGCACCGCGCTTTCTGGGGAACTTACCGTGCACTTTCTGCTAACATCGTTAAAGGTCTTACAGAAGGTTTTAGCAAGCAACTGGAGATCAATGGTGTTGGTTACCGTGCTGCTGTTAAAGGTAAGGTACTTAACCTTCAACTTGGACACTCTCACGATATCAACTACGATATTGTTGAGGGTCTTGAGATGAGTGTTGATAAGAACGTGATCACGATCAAAGGTAACGACAACCAAAAAGTTGGTCAAGCTGCTGCTGAGATCCGTTCATTCCGTCCACCAGAGCCTTACAAAGGTAAAGGTGTTAAATACATGGAAGAGCATATCGTGCGTAAAGCCGGTAAAACTGCTAAGAAATAAGGGGCGTTGAGATGAATGCAAGAAATTTAAAAACAAAAGCTAACAAACGCGTCCAACGTAAACGTCGTATCCGTGCGAAGATCTCTGGTTCAGAGATCCTTCCTCGTGTATCGGTTTTCCGTTCAAATCGTTATTTCTCTGCGCAAGCGATCAATGATGATACTGCTACAACATTAGCATCTGTTCACTCTAAGGCTTCTGGTCTTAAAGCGAACAGAGAAGACGTTGCAAAGCTTGCTGAGCAATTTGCTGCAAACCTTAAAGCTGCTAATATCACTGCAGTAGTATTTGACCGTAATGGTTACCAATACCACGGTGTTGTTGCTGCTTTCGGTGATGCACTTCGTGCAAACGAAATTAAGTTCTAGGGGCTGATGATGAGTACTATCAATAGAGAAGACTTCGAAGAAGCGATCGTAAATATCGGTCGTGTAACAAAAGTTGTAAAAGGTGGACGTCGTTTCCGTTTTACTGCACTTATTGTTGTCGGTAACAAAAACGGTACCGTAGGCTATGGTGTAGGTAAAGCGAAAGAGGTTCCAGACGCTATTCGTAAAGCAGTAGATAACGCATTCAAGAACTTAACAACTGTTAAGATCAAGGGTACGACTATTGCTCACGATATTGAGCACAAATTCAATGCAAGTCACGTATGGATGGCTCCAGCTTCAGAAGGTACGGGTGTTATCGCCGGTGGCGCATTGCGTCCAGTACTTGAACTTGCTGGTATCCAAGATATCTTGACGAAGTCAATTGGCTCAAACAATCCAAATACTGTTGTACGTGCTACTGTTGAAGCACTTGCAAGAATGAAAGGATAGATCATGGCATTAGAAAACTTAACACCTGCAGAAGGTTCAACACACTCTCGTAAGCGTGTTGGCCGTGGTCAGGGTTCAGGCATGGGTAAAACATCTACTCGTGGTCAAAAAGGACAAAAATCTCGTTCAGGTTACAAGCGTAAGCGTAACTTCGAGGGTGGACAGCAGCCATTGGCACGTCGTCTTCCTAAGATCGGTTTCACGTCTCGCGTTGAAAAACCTTATGTGATCAATGTAGAGAGAGTAACTGCGGTTGCTGCACTTTCTGAGATCACAATGGATACAATCCGTGAAGTGCATAAATTTAGCAAAGAGACAACTAAGATCAAACTTGTTGGTGCCTCTGCTAAAGACCTTGCTTCTAAAATTAAAGACGAAAACGTTACTACAACTGGCAAATAATGAACCAGCAACTAGTAAACAAGATCTTAATAACGATCGGTTTTCTTTTTATCTACCGTCTACTGGCATATGTGCCGGTACCCGGTGTTGATACAGCGGTAATCGCTTCTTTCTTTGACTCACATCAATCTGATGCGCTTGGACTTATGAATATGTTCAGTGGAAATGCAGTCGAACGTCTCTCAATTATTTCACTTGGTATCATGCCTTACATCACAGCCTCAATTATTATGGAACTGCTTGCAGCGACATTCCCGACTTTAGGTCAGATGAAAAAAGAGCGTGATGGCATGGTTAAATATATGCAGATCATCCGTTATGCAACAATCGCTATTACTATCGTACAAGCAATTGGTGTTAGCATTGGTCTACAAAGTTTGACGGGGCCTGACGGCTCAAGTGCGATCTTAACAGACCACACAACATTTATCGTTATCTCTGCATTCTCTATGCTTGCAGGTACGATGTTGTTGATGTGGATTGGTGAACAGATCACACAAAGCGGTATCGGTAACGGTATCTCTTTGATCATCTTTGCTGGTATCGTTTCGGCGATCCCATCTGCTATCGGTCAGTCGATCTCTATGGTCAACGAGGGTGCGATGAGCTTTATTACAGTTCTTGCTATCCTTGGTTTGATCCTGGCGACTGTCGGTGTTATTATCTATGTAGAACTAGGTGAGCGCCGTGTACCGATAACATACGCTAAGAAGACAATGATGCAAAACCAAAATAAGCGTGTAATGAACTACATTCCTATTAAGGTAAACCTTTCTGGTGTTATTCCAGTTATCTTTGCATCGGCAATCTTGATGTTCCCAATGACAGTACTATCTAGTAGTACTAACCCAACTGTCCAAGCGATTGCGGATGTGTTGAATCCAAACAGTTATTTCTTTAACTTTTTGACGTTTGCTTTTGTTATCTTCTTTGCATTTTTCTATGCATCGATTGTCTTTAATGCTAAAGACATCTCTGAGAACTTGAAGCGTCAAGGCGGATTCATTCCTGGTGTTCGTCCAGGTAAAAGCACAGCAGAGTTTCTTAATGAAACAGCATCTCGCTTGACAATTACGGGTGCACTTTACCTTGGTCTGGTAGCAACGCTGCCGTTTATGATCATTAAAGGGATGGGTGTTCCTTTCTTTTTCGGTGGTACTGCCGTTCTTATCGTTGTTCAAGTAGCCCTTGACACAATGCGTAAGATCGAAGCTCAGATCTACATGAGCAAGTACGAAACTCTTAGCGCGGTCGGTCTATAAAAATGGCCATTGCGATTCGCAAGAATGCTGAAATCGATAAACTTCGCGCTGCTAACAAAATTGTAGCCGGAGCGCTAGAGCTAATGCGAGAAAACACTCGCGTTGGTGTTTCACTTAAAGAGCTTGATGCGATGGCGGAAGATTATATCCGTTCGCATAAAGCCCTTCCTTCGTTCAAAGGCCTTTACGGTTTCCCCAATGCAGTTTGTACCTCCCTTAATGAAGTGATCATTCACGGCATTCCTACGGACTATAAACTGCAAGAAGGTGACGTCATAGGTTATGACATCGGGACTAAACTTGACGGATATTACGGCGATGCCGCGATCTCTGTCGGGGTTGGCCAAATTAGTGAAATGGATGAGAAGCTCATCGCCTGTGCTAAAGATACGCTCTATTATGCTATTGAGAACATTAAAGACGGTATGCGTTTTAAAGAGCTCTCATACCTCATGCAAGAGTTTATCAAAAGCCGTGGTTTTGTGCCGCTTCGTGACTTTTGTGGTCACGGCATTGGCAAACTTCCACACGAAGAACCTCAAATTCCAAACTATCTTGATGGTGGCAGCCCAAAATCGGGTCCCAAGATCAAGAACGGTATGGTCTTCTGCCTTGAGCCGATGATCTGCCAAAAAGAGTCGAAACCCGTGATCTTAGAAAACGGGTGGGATGTTACAAGCACGGATGGCCTACGCGGGTCTCATTACGAACACACTGTAGCTGTCGTTGGCGGCAAAGCAGAAATACTTTCACAAGGATAATTCATGGCCAAATCAGACGTCATTGAAGTTGATGGGAAAATAGTTGAAGCACTGCCGAATGCAACATTCCGCGTAGAGCTTGATAATGGGCATGTGATTCTTTGTCACATCGCCGGTAAGATGCGTATGCACTATATTAAAATTCTTCCTGGAGACAAGGTCAAGCTAGAGCTTACACCATACTCTTTGGACAAAGGGCGTATCACTTATAGATATAAGTAATACTTCCAGCTTCGGCGCACCTTGCACTGAAGTTCACCGCTCGACGTACCGATGTACGCCTTCGGGATCACTTCAGCACAATCTGCACCAAATCTGAAATTTTTGCAAGTTCAGTTCTTGTTAAGATGGACTTCGTCATTTTTTTATAATCCAACATCCAACATCCAACATCCAACATCCAACATCCAACATCCAACATCCAACTCTTTAACTATACAAGCTATAATTTTCAAAAACAGGACAATAATGAAATTATTTGACTATAGAACTTGGAACATTAAAAAGATACTCAAAGAGATCGCTGTCATGGCACTTATGGTGTTGGTGATCACCAATGTTTTGAGTTACATCCGCAAACCAGACTTGACAGATACGCAACTGCCTAACATAAAGGCGTTATTGATTAGCGGTGAGCAGTTTGATTCAAATGCTTTTGAAGGCAAACCGCTGCTTATCCACTTCTGGGCAACATGGTGTCCCGCTTGTAAAGCTGAGGCAGACAATATCCAACGACTTTCGAAATATTATAATGTCATTACATTCGCTGTCAAATCAGGCAGTAGTGAAAAACTCCATACCTATATGAAAGAGCGTGAGTTTGATTACCGCGTGATCAATGATGAAGATGCCTATTGGTCCAATACCTATAATGTTCAAGGCTATCCGACAACGTTCATTTATAATTCTGATGGCAAGATCAGTTTTAGTGAAGTGGGATACACGTCAACCTTAGGGCTTCTAATACGAATGTGGTGGGCAGGGCTCTAGTTCTAGCTTCAGCGCATCTTGAACAAAAGTTTGCCTCTCCATGCACAGCAGTGCGCTATCGGGCAAACATTTTGCACAAACTGCACCAAATCTAAAACTAGAACTTTTTTTGAGGAGCTACTCAACCTACATTACCGCATCACTTCTTAACCTAGACACTCTCTTTTTTAGTCAGTGTCATCTCATAAAGCCACTGCTGAAGTGGTAGAAACTGCTCGTAATGGCTGTAGAGTTCAGGAATAAACTGCTTACTAGAGATAGTTGAAGCTTTTGTAGTGTGATAAATAGCAACCGCTTTCATTCGAGCCAAATACTCCAGACTCATCTCTTTGTCAAACCCTCTGGGAAGACGTTTGTAGTAAGGCTCTTCAACAATATAGCCACTCTCTTTCAATGCTTCCAAGATCTTGTGTAGCTCTTCACGATGTTTGGTTACTTTGATATAGTCACGGTAAGCGGTAAGCAGGTCTGGATCGAAGGTACGAATACCGGAAGCTATAAGTAGCTCTTTCGATGAGAAGTGAAGATAAAAGCAGCTTGACTGCATACGGATGTGTTTGCCTTCCCAAAATATAACACCGATTCTACTTTTGATCGGTGTTTTGTCTTTTGAAAAGCGGGTGTCGCGGTAGATCCGAAAAAGAGATTGGTTGATCTTTGGAATAGCGTTGATGGTCGGGACAAGGGCTTGCAGATGTTCCCCCATCTCTTCGACAAAGGCGCGGCTTGGTTCCAATATAAATTTAGTGTACTCATCTTTATGTGCTTCAAACCACTCTTTATTATTATTGTTTTGGATGGACTTTAAAAAAGGAATGGTCTCTTTAGGATAGTGAATAAAACTCATGTAAGGTCCTGCCAATAGAAAATTCGTATCATTATAACACTTTGAATAGACAATAAATTTAGTGTAGTAGGATAAAATTAGAAAAAATCTTGGAGTTGTGGATGTTGATCAGTACTGTTCTTCTCTTTTTTGTCATAACCTCTGCACTTCATGCAGAGTCTAACTCAACGATACATGAGCAGTTCCCGGGGACGTATAAGAGTGATAATAACCACACTGTAGAGATAAATAATACTGTTGTACCCAATA
>JBATWM010000089.1:0-6402 GCA_049672605.1 Sulfurimonadaceae bacterium | reverse complement strand
AGTTTGTCCGCATAGATATGGGTACTCAGAAGATCGCCATTATGCAAGATCGCATATGAGAGGTTGGCAACGATCTCCGCGATAAGCTCTTGCTTGAACTTTTTGGCGCCAAAATGGACACTGCCGTTGAGCATCGAAGCGATAACAATGTTGAGTTCACGCTCCTCTTTAAAGATCTTGATGTAAGGTTTTTGCATCTTCGCCGTAATATTCCAGTCAATATGACGGATGTCATCACCCGGCATATACTCACGCAGTTCAATAAAGTCATACCCCTCTCCATGAAAGATAGAGGGGTTGTTACCGACCATCTCACTAAAGACTTGGCGGCGTGCTCTGACTAGGATCTTGCTTAATTTTGACATATCATAAGCCTACGGGATTGGTACCGCTTCTAAAATCTTAGCGATCAACTCATCGGTCGTAACACCCTCTGCCTCTGCTTCGTAAGAGAGTACGATACGATGACGCATCAACTCTTTTGCCACATACGCTACATCAACAGGTGTCACAAAATCTTTACCTCGAAGAAAGGCCATCGCTTTGACCGCTTTGAACATGTCTATGCTTACACGGGGAGAGGCACCAAACTGGATGTACTCTTCGATCTCTTCAAGGCCATAGGCTGCAAGGTCACGTGTTGCTGAGACCAATTCGATCATATAACGCTCGACTTCAGCATCAATATGAATCGCTTTCACGTGCGCCTTCATCGCTAACAACTCTTCATGTGTTACCACTGCCTCGATCTCTTGGCTTACTTCATTGGCAACACGGCGTGCGATCTCAAGCTCTTCCTCTTTCGTGTTGTACCCCACAACAAGTTTCATCATAAAACGGTCAAGCTGCGCTTCTGGAAGCTGGTAAACGCCCTCTTGTTCCACAGGGTTCTGTGTTGCCATAACAAAAAATGGCAGATCAAGAGGGAAACTCTCATCACCAATAGTCACTTGACGCTCTTGCATCACCTCCAAGAGTGCTGACTGCACTTTAGCCGGTGCACGGTTGATCTCATCAGCAAGCAGGAGGTTGGTAAAGACAGGGCCACGTTTGATCTTAAAAGCATTATGCTGCGGATCATAGATCTCAGCCCCTAAGATGTCTGAAGGTAGCAGGTCCGGTGTAAACTGCACCCGTTTAAACCCAAGGCCTAAACTCTTGGCAAGCGCATTGACCGTTGTGGTCTTGGCTAGACCCGGTATCCCCTCGATAAGAATATGCCCCTCACAGAGCAGCCCGATCAGCAGACCGTCGATCATCTTCTCTTGGCCGACAATGACCTTTGACACTTCATTTTTTATCGCTTTGATTTTAGTTAACATCACTACCTCTCTTGTTATATTATTGTATCGTTATGAGTTTAATCACTTTTTAAAAGTGTCCTGAACTCTCTTTTTAATGCTTGCAGTGACCCTTTAGCACCAAGGGCTTCATACTTTTGAATAAGCGGTGAAAAGCGTGTGTCCCCATTCATGACCAACTTGGTCAACAGCATGTTAACTGAGCTACATGCTTCTATCTCCTCTATGAAACCTTCCGGACTCTTTTTTACGCCTTTGAAGTGTAATGAATAACGCCCCAATAGCATCCCCGTTAAAAGAGTCAAAAGATAGTTTAGATAAGACCAGGACCACCAAGACTCGCCTTTATCACTCTCTACATCATCAAGCAACTCTTCGGTTTTATAACCTTCATTGACCTTAATACTAAAACGTTCTGAGCGCAGGATCGCTTTTCTCTTTTTCTCAATGTCAAAATAGGCGAATTCTATTGGCTCAATGACAAAGTCCTTTTTTCCAACAAGTGAAAACTTCTGTCCCCACTCTCCTTTGTACCCTTCATTGGTTAAGCTATAGCGTTTTTCACCCGGCTCACTAAAGATATTCACGCCATCTACACTAAGTACAATGTCTCTCATCTGATCAAAGTCACCTTCGCCTCTTATCTTCACATCAAGATGCACAGGTTCATACGCTTTTACTTCACTTTTATCGAGTTGAACATCCAAGTAAAAATTCCCGGTCATCTTCTCTTGATGGCCTAAGACCTCTAAACTTAGAAGAGGAAGTTCAAGCTCTTGATCAATAAACGCGTAATCTTCGACGTTGTCTCTACCAATAACGGAATGCTCTATCGAATCCTTTGTCGTTTTGCGCATTAAGACCTTAAACCTAAACTCTTTTTGCCCCGCTTTTTTTGGAAAAAGCACATACCGGTACGTATTACGGCGTTTTCCATCTTTAACTGTATCAACCACACCATAAGAGAGGAGTCGATACTCTTCATTTTCACCTGCTATATTTAACTCTATCACATGGAGGTTGGCTTGATCTTGAAAATCACAGGTGTACTCTACGGCAATGGCTTCATTGACATAGGCACTGTTTTTACTGCTCTTTAGACTCCATGTATATGGCTCATTTGCGTACACTATAGAAGCCATCAATAGCAGTATAACACCTAACATCCTACCAAGGTTTTGTCTCATGTACACTCCTTTGATTGATCAACTCATACTGTTTAGATGAGAGTCTCGATTTTCCGCCTGAGAACGAGAGACGCTCATCACCTTCCATCTTTTTACCCCCGGCACCTTTGGATGAGTCCGCATCACTCTTTAGGTTGGAACCCCCGCCCTCTTTTCTCTTTCCGTCTTCAGCCTTACTCTCAGTCTGTGCATCTTGTGCTCGTTTCTTACCCTCTTGTCGACCGGTAAGCAGATGTTCTTGTTCTTCAGCCTTAATGATAAAAAGCAGGTTCTCATCTGCCTCTTTGCTATAGCCCAACTGCAACGATTTTGTAAACATCTCACGGGCTTTTGTAAACTCCTGCAGGCGTATATAACAGTTGCCCATATTGAAATAGAGCGTCGATTTTAGGCTTGGATCGTTAGAGCGAATATTCCGATAGAGCTCGAGTGCTCTTTCGTACTCACCTGCTCGGTAGTAACTTGATGCTGCATTATAACGTGCAATGTCACTCTCAACATTGGAAAAGAGTTTAGCTGCACTCAAATACTTCTCTTTTGTATAGTCCGCTTTCGCCATCTCAAAGTAGTAACTGTCCAAAAGGGAAGCTTGCGTATTGATCCCGGCAAATAACAGCATTGCTATAAACGCTCTTGAGACCTTGTTGCCTAAATAAGTAAATGCCAACATGGCAAAGAGCAGAGCGAGAGAAGCAAAGTAATAAAAAAGCTCGTTATACTGCATTAACTTCGTGTTAGATGTAAAGTCTTCTTGCTCTTCAGAACTTATCGCACTTTGCAGTGAAGAGAGACTCTCTACCACACGACCGCCAGTTACCGTGGCCACTGTTTCGATGGCACTGTTACGTGATGACACAACGATGTGCCCCTCCTCATCTTTGATGGTCTTGCCGTTTCTGTCTTTTAGGGTACTGCCGCTCGGTGTCCCTAATAAAAGAACATTGACAATAAGACCATTCTCTTTGGCAAAAGCAGCTTCACTGTTGTAGTCAAGCGCATCACCGCCATCACTTAACAGCACAACAATAGCCTTTTTACTTTTAGACATCTTACGGGCTAACTTCAGTGCCGGCATCAACACCGTCCCTTTTGTCATGATCAAGTTCTCATCTAAGCCATCAAAAAGATGCAGCAGCAGCTCTCTGTCACTGCTTAAAGGTGAAAGGATGATCGCATTGGTCGTGTACCCGATAATGCCATATCTGTTCTTACTCTCACTCTCTATCAACTCTTTGAGCATCTCTTTAGCTGCTTCCAGTCGTGTAGGTTTGATGTCATCCGCCTGCATCGAGAAGGAGAGGTCTACAGCCATGACAATATCACTGCCTCGCTCTTCAACATCAATAGGCTCCTGTTGCAGTACAGGACGTGCCAGTGCGATGATAATAGAGACGATAGACAGGATCAACCAAAAGTGTTGACGGCGTAACGCTGTAAAACCTCTATACCCGCCTGTAAACAGCAAAAAGAGAAGAGGCACAAACAACCATAAAAAGTGGGGAGCCAAATAGATCATACACGACTCCTTTGCCAAAGTAAAAAAAGTAACATCAGGAGTGCACCAACCAAAGGCCATTGAAAATAGTAGACTTTGACCTGATACTCACGGCTTTTTATCTTCGATTGTTCCAAAGTGTTAATCGCATCATACGCCTTTTGAAGCTCATCTCTGTTGTAAGCAGCAAAAAATTGACCATCACTCTCAGCAGCGATCTTCTCCAAAAGTGCCTTGTCAAACTCTCCTTTTTTACCAATACCGATGGTATAGATCTTAACACCTCTCTCTTTTGCCAGCAATGTAGCATCTTTAGGAGAGATTCGACCGCTGTTATGTTCACCATCCGTCAACAAGATAATGATCTTACTTTTTGCCATTGAATCTTGTAAGGCACGCAGACCCATGGTTATACCTTCACCTATGGCAGTGTTCTGGCCTGCCATGCCATGGGAGAGGTAACCTATCATCTCAGAGACGATCTCTTTTTCATAGGTCACAGGCGAGGCTATAAAAGCAAAATCACCAAAAAGTACAACACCCACATTGTCTTCGTAACGTTTCAACACAAAGTCTTGCGCGATCGATTGTGTGATTGCAAAACGGCTCTCACGTGTTTTTTCATCAAAGCCCGAAGAGTTCATCGAACCGCTGCCATCTAAGGACAGGACAATATCAATTCCTTTTCGGTTTAACGGGTCTGTTTTGTCCAAAAAGATAGGAGATGAAATCGCAATAAGTAAAAACAGAACAGTAAGGATTTTCAGTATCCACTCCCAACGAAACCATTTAGTATGTGTTGTAAATAGAGAGAGGTGCACAAAATAGCCCTGCTCCAATTTCACCTTGCAACGATAAAGGCAATAAAGCAATGGCAGGAACAATAAAAATAGATAAGGATACTCAAATGTCATACTTAATTTTAACGCACTTGACGTATAAAAACAGTGAGAAAATATGCAAATAAGCCATACTATTAAAAATTATTGGAAATTTGAATATTTAGACTAAAAAGTATTGACATTTAGAATGGTTTTCCCTATAATTCCCGTCCACAAACATTGAGTATCAAAGTTTGTCAGAAGTCTCGTTAGCTCAGTTGGTAGAGCATCTCACTTTTAATGAGGATGTCGATGGTTCGAATCCATCACGGGACACCATTTATTTATACACGGCCCCATCATCTAATGGTTAGGATTCATGGTTTTCATCCATGCCATAGGAGTTCAAATCTCCTTGGGGTCACCACTTACTTTCCTTCAATATTCAATTTAATCATCAACAATCTTTTAACAACTTATTCATTATTTAAATACGCCAATTTAAATAACACTTACGCTATAGTTTTTAACTAATTACAAAACAATCGATAAAATTAAGCAGGTGCAGAAATGAAAAATTATATTATTGGGGTATTAGTAGTTTTTGCGATTATCGGATATTTCAGAACTCAACCTGATGCTACACCGACCTACCTTGAAACAGCCAATCCAGTAAATGAGCAAATTAAACAAGTTCCTAAACCCACACCTAAAGTACGTCAAGCATCTACTCAAAAAAGATTTCGAAGTGGTGAACAACGCAGAGGTTCAGGTACAGTTATTCGAACTCTTTCAGATGATAACAAAGGCAGCCGTCACCAAAGATTTATTATTAAATTAGCATCTGGGCAGACACTTCTGATTTCACATAATATTGATTTAGCACACAGAATTAGTTTCTTGAATGTAGGTGATAGTGTTGAGTTTTATGGTGTCTATGAAAGTAACTCTAAAGGTGGTGTTATACACTGGACACACCTTGATCCAAACAATCGTCACGAAGCTGGATGGTTAAAACATAAAGGTCGTCTTTATCAATAAGTAGTAATGCAATATTATATGTTAAATGTATGTTTAAATGATTGTGATTGAGTATAAATAGTTTTGGGAGTTTGAGTAATCCGAGAACTAGGATATCTCATAAAAAAAGAGACCAACGTCTCGTTTTATATGAGTAAAGTAGTAATAGATAAAGAGCGTAGCGATACAATAGCCGCCGGAATGTATGTGATAAAGTAATTTAGTTGTGATAGTTAATGAAGTGTTTTGATAATTATAATTGAATGAAGTTTTGAGTGATTAAAAATCCGAGAACTAGGATATCTCATATAAAAGATGCCCAAAGGCATGTTTTATATGAGTAAAGTAGCATAAAAAGAGAGTGAAACGATCAATAGCCGCCGGTATATATGTATGTAATAAAGTTGTTTAGTAGATTAAGTTATGAATGAAGTAAATTGAGTGATTGATTATCCGAGAACTAGGCGGCGACCTACGTTTCCACACCTGAAAGATGCAGTATTATCAGCGAAGGGAGGCTTAGCTTCTGGGTTCGGAATGGAGCCAGGCGTTTCCCTCTCTCTATAGCCACCTAGACA
>JBATWM010000088.1:0-12797 GCA_049672605.1 Sulfurimonadaceae bacterium | reverse complement strand
GTTCAGAACTGGTTAAGATGAGCTCCGCCATCTTTTCATATTAGATTTCCCATTTCCCATTTCCCATTTCCCATTTCCCATTTCCCATTTCCCATTTCCCATTTCCCATTTCCCATTTCCCATTTCCCATTTCCCATTTCCCATTTCCCATTTCCCATTTCCCATTTCCGGAGGCAAAGCCTCATGTGTTACAATAATACAAAACAATATGAGGAAAAATCATGCCAAAAGTTCTAGTTCCATTAGCGACAGGTTTTGAGGAGATCGAGGCGGTCGCGATGATCGATATTATGCGTCGCGGCGGTCTCGAGGTTCTGGTGCGTGCACTTGATGACAAGATGGATATTATTGGTGCCAATGGCATTACGGTCAAAGCAGAGGGTTCAATTGCCGGGTTGAGTGCCGATGATATCGATATGATCGCTCTGCCTGGAGGGTGGGGCGGTACGGACCGTTTGGCGGCAGATGAGAATGTACAGTCACTTCTCAAAGCGATGGATGCAAAAGGCAAAAACATCGGTGCTATCTGTGCTGCTCCATTTGCTTTAAAAGCAGCAGGTGTTTTAAAAGAGACCTATACCTGTTATCCTTCGGTCGAAGACGAGATCAAGCAGGAAGGTTACCTAGGCGACAAGTTCCAAGTGGTTCAAACGGGCAATGTCATGACTTCACGCGGACCGGGAACAGCGATCTGTTTTGGTCTTGCTATTGTTAAAAGATTGATGGGCGAAGAGAACTACAACGCAGTCAGAGAGGGAACACTTTCAACATTTTGTGAATAAGATCATTGACACACCAAATAAAGTGTGTCATCTTTCATGACACGCAGATCTACTCTTTAAACTCACTCATGTCATTGACTATGAACTCATCTCTACTGAGCTGCCCATCTCCATTGGTATCCATTTTGTCAAAACGAACTTTTTCCGCTTCGATCATCTCTTCTTTGGTGATAAGCCCATCTTCATTGGTGTCACTGTCTCTAAATACAGCTTCAGCTAACTCCGGTAAAAAGGTGTAAAAACGACTGTTGTAAAGATCCTCTTTAGTGATGGTGCCATCTCTGTCTGTGTCCATCTTGGCAAATCGCTCATCGATAAAGTCCATATATTCAGCTTTTGTGATCACACCATCTTCATCACTGTCAAATTTATCAAAAAGGTAGCTGTGCATCTGCTCGTCACTGTAATGTGGTTTGAGCAGACTGCAACCAGTTGCTAAAAGGGTGATGAGAGTAGCAGCGAAAAGTGTAGTTCTTGTCATAAAGACTCTTTTTTTTAGCCATTATAACAGAAGAGTTAAAGAGGGTGCATTACTTTCTGTTTTTATAGACAATCAAGATGAGTAGAAAAAAAGCTAATAAAAGTACCAAATAGGGATTGATGTACATCAACCCAATAAAAATGGCATAGACAACCCCAAGGATAAGAGCAAGCAGTGTAAACAGTCCAAGTGCTGTTATTATAAGAACAATATTGCCATGTTGTGACCGCTTTTGATCGATCCATTCAAGTAGCTTCTTCATATCTCTATTATAGCTAAGGATGAATTAGCAGTATTCTTTGCTCTAATCCAAAAGCCTGACTTGGCGTTTGTTCGCCTTGGGCTGTTTTTTTGGCTCACCGCTATTCTCATTGTCACGCATAAAGAGCGGAACTTTTCGTCGTTTGTTTTTGGTGATGTCAAGCAGCATGGTCTCAATGACGTCTGCCTCATCCAACTTTCGCTCTTGGGTCAAAAAGTCAAAGATGTGTTGGGTCAAGCGATCAAGAGAGATCTTCCATGTTGACTGGGTCTCACTGAAGAGCCATTTAGAAAATGCTGTGAAACCATCATAGACGGTTGTCTCTTTAAAGAGAAGGTCCGTAGTGTTGGTAAAGTTACCGCTGTTATAGACCAAGTCCCAAAAGCGTGCAAATCGTTTCATCTCTTGGATCTGTGCAAAGGTAATAAGATCGTTTTGCAAGATGTCATACGGCGGCACGTCAGAGTAGATCATGCCTGACTCTCTGTCGTGGCGTGACATGGTGGTGCCTGAGAGGTGTTTTAAGATACCTATCTGGATCTCGCAAGAGGTAATGGAGGCAAGTTCATTTAGGTTGCGTCCAAAGCCCTCTAGGGTCTCACCCGGCAGACCAACGATGAGGTCAACGTGCATGTGCGCCTTGGTCTCATTTTCCAAATAGGAAAGGTTCTCTTTGATCTTCTCGATCTTCAAGGGGCGGTTGATGTTCTCCGCGATCACAGGGTCAAGTGTCTGAATGCCGACCTCTAGCTGTAAGGCTCCTGCCGGAAACTGTGCTATACGTGATTTGAGAGACTCCGGGAAATGGTCCGGCACCACTTCAAAATGGGCAAAATAGGGCGGCTCTTTGGCTAAAAAGAAGTCTAAAAGGGCATTGGCAAACTTCATGTTGAGGTTGAAAGTACGGTCGATGAACTTAAAGTTACGAGCACCGCGCTGCCAGAGCTTCTCAAACTCTGCTATAAGGGTGTCGATGTCGAAGTTTCGTACCTTCTCGTCAATAGCAGAGAGACAGAACTCACACAAAAATGGGCAGCCTCGAGAGGCTTCAACATAGATGTAACGGTTGGCCACATCACTGTCGCTGTAGTAGTCATAAGGTAGGTTGATCTCTTTGAGGTTTGCCATAACCGGTGCGATGATCTTTTCTGTAGGCGGCGTACCTGCAATGATCTCAGAACAGAGTTTGTAAAAGGCGATGTCCCCTTCGCCCTGAATGATGTAGTCCGCTCTGGAGAAGTCAACACGATGGGGAAGGTGTGAGGCTTCGGGGCCGCCAAGAACGATAACGCTTTTCGGTGATATTTTTTTGAGTATCTCAATGAGCTGATGGACTTCAGAGGCGTTCCAGATATAGACAGAGATGCCGACAATATGTGGCTGTTGCTCTAAGATCTGTTCTGCAATACTTTGGACATTCTCGTTGATGGTGAACTCTTGGATGATCGTCTCATCTTGAAGCTCTTGCATGTTGGCATAGAGATAGCGCAAGGCAATTGCGGTGTGGGTGTAGCGAGAGTTTAGCGTAGTCAAGACAATTTTTTTCATTAATGAATTATAGCTAAAGGTTACCTATATACTTTTAGAGATTAAGGACATCTCTAAAGTGTCAATGATGATAAAAATTTACAGCCAGATTTAACCTCGAAAGAGTACAATTACCCACTATAAACTGCCAGAGGATCCTCATGAGCGTACAGCCTTTTACCCACTTACATCTCCATACCGAATACTCCCTTCTTGACGGTGCTAACAAGATCTCAAACCTCGTTGAGAGAGTCAAAGAGCTGGGTATGACCTCTTGCGCTATGACCGACCATGGAAACATGTTCGGTGCTATCGATTTTTGGCACCAGATGACGGCAGCGGGAATCAAGCCGATCATTGGGATGGAAGGCTACATCCACAATGGCGAAGAGATCGATGACAGAAGCACAAAGCAACGTTTTCATGTATGCCTTTATGCAAAAAACCAAAAAGGGTACGAAAACCTGATGTACCTGAGTTCCAAAGCCTACATCGACGGTTTTTACTACTTTCCCCGCATCAATAAAAAAGAGCTCCGTGAACACTCCGAAGGACTTATCTGTTCGTCTGCCTGTCTGCAAGGTGAGGTCAACTGGCATCTTAATCTTCAAAACCAGCGTAACGTACGCAACGGGGCAGAGGGCTATGAAGGTGCCAAGCGTGTTGCCTTGGAGTACAAAGAGATCTTTGGCGATGACTTCTACCTGGAGCTGATGCGTCACGGTATCTGCGACCAGCTCTATATTGACGAGCAGGTACTTAAGCTCAGCCGCGAGACAGACATCAAGATCGTTGCTACCAACGACACCCACTACACCTTCCCTGGTGATGCGCAGTACCATGAAGCCTTTATGTGTATCGGGATGAATAAACTCTATGATGACCCCAACCGTATGCGTCACTCTGTGCATGAGTTTTATTTGAAGTCACCTGAGCAGATGGCCCGTCTTTTTGCCGACATTCCCGAAGCGCTGGAACATACCCAGGAGATCGTTGAGAAGTGCCAGCTGCAGCTTAAACTCGGTGACCCTACACCGCCAAATTTCAAGTTTACCCCGGAATATGCTGCGCGCGAGGACTTGGACATCAACTATGAAGATGATGCGCCTTTAGCAGAAGATGCTGACAAAGATGCCCAGAAAAAGTGGTTCAGTGCTGCGGACAAAAATGACGCCGAGTACTTTATCCACCGTTGTAAAGTGGGTCTTGAAAACCGTCTGAAACATGTCCCGCAAGAGCGTCATGAAGAGTATAAAGAGCGTCTTGAATTCGAGATGGATGTCATCAACTCCATGAAGTTCCCGGGCTACATGCTGATCGTTTGGGACTTTGTGAAAGAGGCGAAGAACATGGGTGTTGCCGTTGGTCCGGGTCGGGGTTCGGCTGCGGGTTCGCTTGTGGCCTATTCGCTCGACATTACCGACATCGACCCTATGAAGTATGACCTGCTGTTTGAGCGTTTTCTTAACCCGGAACGTGTATCGATGCCCGATATCGATATGGACTTTATGCAGGCGCGCCGCGGCGAGGTGATCGACTATGTGGTTGAGAAGTACGGCCGTAACCAGGTCGCGCAGATCATCACCTTCGGTTCATTGCTTGCCAAAGGGGTTATCCGTGATGTATCACGTGTCTTGGACGTGCCGCTTTCACAAGCCGACAAGATGGCTAAGCTTATTCCTGATGAACTCGGGATTACCCTTAACGGTAAAGGCAAGCCGGGCAGCGACAGCTTTAAAGAGGGGGCTTTTCAAAAAGAGCCGAAGATCCGCGAACTGGTCGAGACAGACCCTCAAGCCGCACGGGTGTGGGAGTTCTCCAAAAAGCTCGAAGGGCTGAAGCGTAATGCCGGGATGCATGCGGCAGGCGTTGTTATCTCCAATAGAGAACTCTGGTACAAGACACCGATCTATAAGCCATCCGGCGAGACGACATTTGTCACACAGTACTCACTGAACTACCTCGAAGATGTCGATCTTATCAAGTTCGACTTCCTGGGTCTGAAGACCCTCGACGTTATTGACGCAGCGATCAAACTCGTCAAAAAGCGCTACAACAAAGAGATCGACTGGCATACCATAGATGAAAATGATCCAGACACTTACAAGATCATTCAGTCAGGTGACACGGTTGGGATGTTCCAGATAGAGAGTTCGGGGATGCAGGACTTGAACAAACGTCTTAAACCGTCAACCTTCGAAGACCTTATTGCGGTCTTGGCACTCTACAGACCGGGTCCGATGGAGTCGGGGATGCTTGATGACTTCATCGAGCGTAAACACGGCCGTCAAGAGATCGTTTACGTCTTTGAAGCACTCGAAGAGATCCTGAAGCCGACCTACGGGGTCATCGTCTACCAGGAACAGGTCATGCAGATCGTTCAGACTATCGGCGGTTTCAGTCTCGGCGGGGCCGATATCGTTCGCCGTGCGATGGGTAAGAAAAAAGTCGATGTCATGCTTCAGTACAACAAAGAGTTCTCTGAAGGCGCACAGAAACAGGGCTTGGACTACAAAACAGCCTCAGAACTGTTTGACCTTATTGAGAAGTTTGCGGGTTACGGTTTCAACAAGTCCCACTCGGCTGCTTATGCTATGGTCACCTTTCAGACAGCCTGGCTCAAAACCTACTACCCGCAAGAGTTTATGGCGGCACTGTTGACGTCGGAGAAAGACAACACGGAGAAGATCGTCAAATATATTGATGAGGTCAAGCGTATGGGGATGGAACTCTCCCCGCCGGATATCAATATGTCACAACTGGAATTCTCAGCGACTGTAAAAGATGGCAGGGATGTTATTCTCTTTGGACTCGGTGCCATTAAAGGGGTTGGAGAAGCAGCGGTTGAATCTATTTTACAGGTGCGTGAAGAGGGTCCTTTTAACTCCATGCAGGAGTTTGTCAACCGTATTGAGCCGCAAAAGGTCAACAAACGGGTGTTTGAATCGGTGACGAAGTCGGGCGGTTTTGATGCTTTCGGACTTTCACGCCGTGCTATTCTTGGCCAGATGGAGTTGATCATTCAAACGGCTAAAGATGCCTCTCAGGCGAAGAAAAACGCTGTAGGAAGTCTCTTCGGCGATGATGAAGATATCTCTACTGTAGAACTCTCTTTGAAAGATGAAGCAGAGTTTGGACTAAAAGAGATCTTGAATTTTGAAAAAGACACCTTGGGCTTCTACGTCTCGGGTCACCCGCTGGATGACTTTAGAGCGCGTATGGATGAACTTGACTACACTCTTTCATCGGACATCGAGAACATCACTGACGGCTCAACAGCGATCTTTATCGGTAAGGTCGAAGAGATCCAGAAGAAGATCTCCAAAAAAGGGAATCAGTTCGGTATCTTGAATCTTATGGACTTTCACGGCAATATCGAGATGATGCTCTTTAGCGACAAGCTCGATCAATTAGAGCAGATGGACCTTGATGAACCCGTCGCATTTAAAGTAAAAGTGACCCATACCGAGATGTTTACCCGTATCAGTGTGATTAAGATCTTCACCCTTGACGCCGTTAAAAAAGAGGCGAAGAAGGTGGTGACCAAGATCGTTGAGAAGCCGCCTGAGATGTTGAAAATTCGTCTTCGTATGGACAAGAGTACCGAGCTTTTAGAAGAGCTGTACCGATTAGTTAGACGTTACCCTGGCAACCGACCGCTCCAGCTTAATATTGTCTCAAAACTTCAAAACGTCGTGATCGACTCGGCTATACGTGTTGACAGCAAGGTGCTTGAAGAGTTGGCACGGTATGAAACAATTGACGTAGCGTAAGCTACAAGATAAAGAAAATAGCAAATGGAAAATAGAAGATGAATATTGATGATTTTAACAGTGGACTGCTCGGTTTTTTAGATGCCTCACCAACGCCGTTCCATGCCACGCGCAATATGGCGATGATGTGTGCTAATGCCGGTTTTATTCAACTCGACGAAACAGAGAAGTGGGCGCTTGAAAAAGGGAAAAAGTACTTTGTCACGCGTAACGACTCCTCTATTATTGCCTTTACCTATCCGGGTGATGATAACTATGTGATGCTGGGGGCGCATACGGATTCGCCAAACCTAAAACTCAAACCTTCACCGGTTATCGAAAAAAATGGTCTGGTCCAACTTGGAGTCGAGCCTTACGGCAGCGTTTTAATGAACCCTTGGTTCGACCGTGATCTTAGCGTCGCCGGACGTGTCGCCTATAAAGACAGTGAAGGCCATATTAAAGAAGCACTTACCGATATGCAAAAAGCGATCGCGATCATTCCATCTTTAGCTATCCATCTTGATACGGAAGCCAACAAAGATCGAACTGTTAATGCGCAGACCGACATCGTTCCTATCATTACAAGCGGCGAGTTTGATTTTGAATCGTGGATCAAAGAGGCATTGGCTCATGACGGATATGATGACTTTGAGAGTCTCCTATCTCATGAACTAAGCCTCTATGATACGCAAAAAGCTTCGTACGTAGGTCTAAAAGATGATTTCATCGCTTCGGCACGACTAGATAACCTGCTCAGCTGTTATGTCTCTCTACTGACGATCTGCAGTGTTAATCCATTACAGCCTTATCTGATGATCTGCAGTGATCATGAAGAGGTAGGCAGTGAAAGTACTTCAGGAGCTGCCGGAAGCTTCTTAGAGAGCGTTTTACGCCGTATGACGCCTGACTTTGAAAGCTATACCCAGCTCACACGCAAGTCGATGATGATCTCATGCGACAACGCGCATGCTATCCACCCTAACTTTGCAGGCAAACATGACGACAATCATGCACCGCGCATCAATGACGGTGTCGTTATAAAAGTGAATGCGAACCAGCGTTACGCCTCCAATTCACGCACTATCTCACGATTTACATTGGCTGCCGAAGCGCAAGGGATTAAACTACAGGAGTTTGTGACCCGTTCAGACATGGGATGCGGCTCGACTATCGGACCTATCACGGCAACACGCTTGGGCATCGACACCATCGATGTCGGTCTGCCGACCTTCGCGATGCACTCTATCAGAGAGCTCGCAGGCAGCAAAGATGCGCATCAGCTCTACATGATCTTGCTTGGATTGTCTGCGTAACTTTTTAGACGCTTTTCATTCACTCTCTACAGGCTGCATTAAATGAACAATAGCACCTGTCGGATCGGAAACAACACAAATACGCCCAACATCAGGAACATCATGCGGCGGTACTAACACTTTTCCACCGAGCACAGAAGCTTGTTTTGCACAATCCTCAATATCATCAACGGCAATATACGAGTGCCAGTATGAACCTTCTCCTTGTGTGTCCGGCGTAGGGTTCATCATGCCTGCTATGTCTCGGCCGTCTTTTTGAAACAGCGTATATGTACCGAACTTGCCGGCATCGACCTCTTTCATACTCCAACCAAGTAACTTACTAAAAAATGTACCGCTCGTCTCTTGATCGGGTGTTACGAGCTCTTGCCAGATAAAAGGGTTTTGTTCAGACATAACTTCTTCTCCATCTATTGTTTTGTATAGTGATCTGCTTCAGCCGAGCTGACGGGTTTTATGAAATTGATGGTAAAAGCGACCGAACCGTCAAAATACTCCACCTCCTTAAACCCTGCATCACGACACAAAGCACGAACCCTTTTGAGTCTTGTATAGTGGGGATCCGGAAGCACTTCGGTGATAGACAATATACCGCCATCTTTGAGTGCCCGGTAGATCTCCGCAAGCGCCTCATGTTTGTCGGGAATCTCACCTAAAACCGTGACCAGCAGTGCCCGGTCAAAATAGCCCTTATCTGTCGCTCCACTGCCTGCGCCCGCATTGACTATTCGTATATTGTCAATTCCCATAGCTTCTGTACGCGCTCTTAGTTTAGCTAACATTTTTGACTGGATATCCAAGGCCACTACTTCTCCAGACTCTCCGACCAGCTTTGAGGCCGGCAGTGTCAAACGTCCAGGACCCGAACCTACGTCAAGCAGTCTCATACCCCCTTCAAGGTGCAACCTCTCTAAGAGCATATCTGGACCGGCAACAGCATTCATGTAGGGGTTTTCGACAAGCCATGAGAGGTTCGCAGGGCAGGCGAGTGAGTGATACCGCCACCAATAGCCCGTAGCAAGAAGTGCCAGTACAGTAATAAATATAGTCATCTCTATCATCATTTCTCAAGTTTATCAGAGTGATTATAAAAGTTTAGGTTGGGTATGCAGACAAAAATTGAGTTGATACTAGCAGTTCTTTTACATTTTCAGGTATGATTATTTATATCAACAAAAGGATTTATCATGAAAAGTCTATCTATCATTCTGAGTACGTTGCTGTTGAGTGCAGCGGCTTACGCGGCAGATCTTTCGTCAAAAAGTACGGATGAGCTGCTCAACATGCGCGGTACGATGACTACCGATCAGGATCGTAAGCAGTTGCATAACGAATTGACTATCCGTGAAAAGACGATGAATCAGGAGCAGTTGCAAAAATTCAAGACCTATCCGCCGGAAAATCGTGTACGAAAGTATAAAGGCCAAGGGCAGGGACAAGGTCAGGGGCAAGGAATGGGTGGCGGTCAAAACCGTTAATCATCCCGGTGATCGGTATTGGTCACCTGCCTTTGTAAAGTGCAACATCTGTGAATTGGCAGGCAGAGCAAATGTTTATCAGCGCTAAAGCAGTAGTCATATCTCTTCATCTTTTGGGCCAACCCAAAAAAATGGATTGTAGGCAACTTCCCAGAGATATCCGTCAGGGTCTTGAAAATAGCCAGAATATCCGCCCCAAGAAGTTTTCCTGGCCGCTTTAGAAAGTGTTGCACCGGCGTTTAAAGCTTGTTCAAGCACCTTATCCACTTCCGCTTCTGTTGTTACATTATGCGCAAGAGAGAACCCATTAAACCCTTTACCGTAAGCTGAGACTTCAGCGTCCTCTGCCAGAGATTCACGGCCGTACAGACCTAACCAACTACCATTAAGCGTAAAAAATGCGACTTCAGGCGGTGATTCCATCTGAGGGAACCCCAACCCATCTTTATAAAATTTCACGGATGCCTCCATGTCGTTAACACCTAAAGTGATCATACTGATTCTAGGTCTCATCTCTACCTCCTCAGATAACTGTCTTCTATTATATATCATTTTTTACCGACGGTTTAAGCTATGTGACGTTTAAACTTATGCCACATCAATAAATACCGATTGCTATTTTGATAATATTGTCAAAAAGTAAAGGTCTATGATGAGTGAAAAAGTCAGATTAGAAGTGCCTGGTGCAAGCCTACCTTTTTACAGTTATGAACTAGAGGGTATCAACTATATCGAATTCGATGCCAGTGAATCCGAACTGCCTGAGCCTATGGTAAATGCGATGAAAGGATTTGCCCTTATCTCTGGGACAGACAAACGTTTGGTAATGATCAATGCACATGAGCCGACACCGCTTTATCTTAGAATTGCAGACAGTTTTGTCTGGGATGTTGAAGTGCTAGAAAATGGTAATATTAAAATCGTTTTTAGTAATAAAATGTGAGTTGTAAGCGGAAGTTACTCGAATAGAGGAGTCCCTGTTAGGGACCTGTTCTCTTTTATCGTAAAATATCTATAATTTTTCTTGTCTCTTTATGCAGTCTTATTAGTCTATCGTCTACACGGATAGTCACTAAGCCAAGCGGGTCAAGCGGTACCACGACCTTACCTTGTCGATAGATGTCTCCGTCTAAGGTATTTCCCCTCTTTAGTTTCTTTTCCCAGCCTGGCGGCAGTTGTTTGCCACTTGCTGCTTTCTTTTGCAAGCCTTTGGGTAGTTGTGATTTGTCTTTTTTTGCATATAGAGGGCTTATACTCAGGCCTAGTAAAATGGAAAAGGCTATAACATATTTCATTTGTGCTCCTTGGAAATGTAGATACTATTTAAGCGTAAGTAAACTTAATTAAATCGTTATTTAGAATTAATATGTCTATATATGCGCCTAGTGGCTTCCCCAACCCATCATTCTTGACTTGAGTTGGAACTTACATGTTTTTAGACTGCTCTGTTTTGGTTTAAAGTTTGATTTTTCATGAGTGCACTCTTTCCTTTTTTACGATGCGAAATTTAGTTCCGCCCTGCATTGTGCTTTAGCACTTTATACTCGTAAAAACGAAACCAAAAAGTTTCCACCTTTAAAAACACTGAATATAGAGAAATTATACCATTACATCGACTTTTGATATTTGCTGATATTCTAAGAATCGTACAGGGTCATATTTTTCATTGTTTTTGTAAAGAGAATGAGCTAAAAGAATCAGTTTCTTCATGACAGCTATCTGAGCTACAGTGGAGTGTTTACCATTGCTTTTAAGATGTTCATAAAAGGTCTTGAGCTCTAGATTAAACCTGACTGCACTGAGCACAGGCATAAAGAGAGTACTTCTGATGATCTTATTTCCTTGCTTGGAGATATGACCTTTTTTATTGACAGAACTACCTGATGACTTCGTAATAGGATCAAGTCCACAAAGAGCAGTCAGCTTGTTACGAGAAATATCTGGATAACGTAAAAAGAGATAAAAGAGAGCGATTCCTGCAACAGGTCCAATACCCTTGATAGAGATAATGTTCTCAAAGTCATTTTTATAGGCTTTGTTCTGCTTGATAAAAGTCAATATCTTCTGTGTGATCTCTTTTTCTTCTTTCTCAAGGAGCTTGATCTTAAAGCGAAGACGCTTAATGATAAAAGGGTCCTCTTGATGAAAGAGAGACGCTTCCAAGTAGTTACTAAGAGCCGTGGTCTCTTTAATGATACGACGAAGGTATTTGTATAAAGATTGCAGTAGATGGGCATCTTCATCAACATGAGGTACAGTAATGTTTCTCTTTTTAGCAATAGCACCCATCTCATGCAATAATCTTGCATCAATAATATCACTTTTGTTTCGATTGTCTAAACTCTTAGAAAAAGAGGAGCTTTGAGAAGGCTTGACCTTGAAACACTGGATAGAGTGTTTCATACTAAAACGGTCTAATAAAGTAGAATAACTTCCAGTAGGTTCATAGACAAAGATAAGCGCTCGATACTCATCCTTATATTGCTTCTTTAGCTTTGCATAGAGTCTCTTTAATCCGTTAGGACTGTTCTCAAACTCTATGTCTATATTACTCTTAGGGATATACACTTGTAAAGTTGCTTTGGCAACATCAATTCCGATATACTTGTTCATAAGAACCTCCAATGATAGTTGGTAGAGTTCGTTAGAGCAAATGATAGTTTGCTTGATCTTGCAGCTAAACCTAACCTATACTCGTACATACAGTCTAGAGGTAAACTCTGACTTCGTTTCCACTCAGGATTTTGGTTTAGCTATTTAACTTTTTGCCAGACTCAGTATTACTGGTCTTCCGCTCGCCCAATATGCTAATCGTAACTTGTCTACCATTTGATAATAGTACCACCTGAGTGGTTATTTGTATTATACGAGCTCTCGCAACGGCTGCGAGCCCGACCGCTGTCGGGTACTTCACTTCCACTCTTTTTGACACTAAAAATCCCTAACTCGCTACGCTCAAACAAAGTGATTTTCTTAACGTGACAAAAAGAGTTCCAGCTCACTCTGTAGATGTTGCGAAAAAAGCAAAGCGGTAACGCATCTATTAATGTAAAAGCAACGCTTTTATCCCTGTTTGTATTGTTAGTAGGTTTGTGTTTATTGTGTCGAAATAGCTTGGGTTAGGTTGCGCCCAAACATGATTTTGGCAGTCGTGCCAAAATGTACGGAGGTTGAATGTTAGAGTTTCAGAGCAGTGAAT
>JBATWM010000087.1:0-2769 GCA_049672605.1 Sulfurimonadaceae bacterium | reverse complement strand
GGGATGAGCAGTTCGTACTTCTTCTCTCTTCCCAGCGGTGCAACGATTGTCTTAGCCCTGCTGTTTATTTTTATCTTCTCATTGGTTGTTAACCGCCGATGAAAATTCAAAGTGAGTTTTCCAAATATGCTGATCAGTATGGGAACTACAACATCATTCAAGAGAAGGTTGTCCATAAACTGTTAAATGACCTGCGTGAACAACCGAGACGTATCTTAGACCTCGGTTGCGGCAAGGGAGCTCTTTTTAGTGCGATTGACTGGAATATAGAACATTTTGTCGGTGTTGACTTTGCTCCCGGGATGTTAGAACTTCATCCAAAAGAGGGTAGTAATGTTGAGCTCTTAGAGTGTGTGTATGGCGACTTCAACGATGCTACCCTTTTTGAACAGCTCGCTTACAGTGGTTTTGACCATATCTTCTCTGCTTCAGCACTGCAGTGGGCAGAGGATTTAGAAACCGTTTTTCGTAATATCTCTTCGCTCAAGAAGCCAGTCTCACTAGCAATATTCAGCGGCAGTACCTTTAAAACTCTTTTTGAAACAGCCGGTGTCAAACCTCTATTGCGAAGCAGCGATGAGGTGGAAGCCTTGGCTAAGCGTTATTTCAATGCCAAGGTCGAGATTGTTCAGTACCAACTTGCATTTGATTCAGTGAGAGAGATGTTCCGCTATATAAAACGAAGCGGTGTGAGCGGTAATCGTAATCTGCTCGGGTATAAAGAGATGAAAAAGTTGATGAGCAGTTATCCGCTTGACTATCTGGAGTTTGAAGTCGTTTTTATTCAAAACTAGTCTTCTAGCAGGTTCTCTTTTTCGAGTTGGTACAGTGCATAACGAAGTGACTTGAAGTTTTCTGAGAGCGCAGGGTCAACGATCTTATACATCTCTTCCAACACTCTTGATGACTCTTGAGCACGTTTATAGTTAGCAATGATGATACTCTCTAAAGAGTCACGATTCATTTCGCTTGTTACTGTAGGGCGAAGAACATCATTAACGCTGTCACGGGAGTTTAGCAGGTTTTGCAGATCATCGATCCTGCTTTGATGACGAAGCTCTTTTAATTTTGAAGCGAGGAATTTGTCGTTGTTGACATATCGAGCGATATCCTCTATGACACGAACACCCTCTTTTAATCGGTTAAGATTGGCATCAATGACACGATAGAGTGAGGGCTCGAAGGTAGAAGACATCTTACTTGTTTTTACGCTTTGATTTTTTAGCCATTTTAGCTTTTTTCTTGGCCTTGGCTTTTTGGTCCGCAGAAGTCGCTTTACGCTCTCCCGCCTCTTCTTTATTGTTTAGATCTGTTACGCTGCCGAAAGTGTTTTTTTGTGTACGTGCCTTAAATGCGATTTTTATACCGTCATCCATCTCGACGCTAGAAGTATTAGAACGTGACATAATTGTTTTCCTTATTTAGTATCTAAAATAGTATTGGGGTTTTTAGAAGTAGCATTATACCCAGATATCGAGGTAGAGAGTTTTGTGATAGTGGTAAGGCTTGTATTTAGGGGGTTGTAGAGAAGTTTGCGCCCCAGGGGCATCTATTCCACAGCAGTCGTACCCGAAGGTTCGGCGATGATTTATCTGAAAGTCCATGAATGCAATGGTTATTGCTAGCGCATTTTTTTTAATTTCGATATTGTGGTTATATCATTTATACAAAGGTTTGTTGAAAAAAGATGAAGTTTTATGAATTGTAGAAGTAAGAGCCGAAGCTCTTAATGTGTTAATTAGTCTTCGCCGCCAAAAATACCTAACAGGTGTAGAAGGGCTGTAAAGATATTCAAAAAGTCAAGGTAAAGAGCGATAGCACCATCGATAGGTGTCTCGTAAGCGCCATTCATAATGTTCTGAGTGTCATAAACAACCAAAATACTGAACAAGAAAACGACTGCTGCAGAGATAAGTACTGCCAGCATTGGACTGCCAAGGAAAAGGTTGACAATAGAGAATCCGATGACAACGAACAGAGCGATCATCAATGGCTTTCCATAACTAGAAAGGTCAGCTTTTGTCTTAATAGCAAAGTAGCTCATACCTGCAACGATCACTGAAGTCATAGCAAAAGCATTACCGACAATACTCGCGCCTCCGGAGAGGGCCAGAGTATGTGAAAGCAGCGGTGCTATCATAAGACCCGTCATAAAGACAAAGCTAAACATAACAACAAGGTTAATACCTGGTTTACGTTTAACAGCAAAAAGACCAAAGAGTAGAGCAAACTCAAGAATAATCAATGGTATAAACCAAGCTTGAATGAAAGCCGCCATTGGAATACCAACATAAGCACCAACAGCACCAGCCATTAATGAAGCAGCAAACAGTTTGTAAGTCTCTTTAACAAAAGAGACGATCTTAGTTTCAGAACGCTGGCCATAACCTGCTAAATCTTCTCTTGCATAATCACGATCATATAGACCCATAAATATATCCTTTATATAGAACCTGTTTTAGCAGGCTATTGTTTTGTCAGCACTATACAGCATTTTTTACAATAGATAGTAAATATTGTGCTTCGTATTGACAGGTAAATTGAGCATACTATATTATAGGAAATAAATGGGGTTGTAAAATGTACATTAATTACAACATTTGGCAACACAGTATTACGATAAAACGCATCAATTTCACAAATTTAAAAGAATTTAGCAATTCCCTCAAAAACCTCTTGACATCCAATTATGATTTGTCTATAATTCCCGTCCACAAACAATGAGTCCTTGAAAAAAGACTTAGAAAGACTTCATGTTGAAGCTTTGAA
>JBATWM010000086.1:0-2217 GCA_049672605.1 Sulfurimonadaceae bacterium | reverse complement strand
CACTAAGCAGTGAATAGTGAATAGTGAATAGTGAATAGTGAATAGTGAATAGTGAATAGTGAATAGTGAATAGTGAATAGTGAATAGTGAATAGTGAAAGATGGCGAAGCTCATCTTAAAAATACTTACACAGAGAAAAGTTTTAGATTTGGTGCAGGTTGTGTTTAACTCAGACCGATAGCGTGCTAGTGCACGTGGAGAGTCTGAGTTGGACGCAAGATGTGCCGAAGCTAGAACTTTTTACATCCTTCTTCTATTAAGCGATTGGGTACACCTTGTACTTTCATAATGATCTTTGCAATCGCACACTCCCGTTCATCAACCGCGTCAAGTTTATGCCAGCGACTAAACATCTCTTTTTGTTCTAAAGAGAGCTGCAGGCGGTAACGGTGGTCCATGTAGAGATAGACACGAGCGATGTCGCCTTTGAGCTGGTCGGGCGGTTCAATGTAGTTGTTGTCAATTTTGACTTTTCCTATCAAATATGTTGACTTTTTAATCTCACCGAATATCTTCCCCTCTTGTTTTTCAGCAATAGCTGAGACCACGGGAATAAGGTTAAACAGCTCTGCTTCCATCTTTCTGTACTATGCACTGCTTTGACGACAACAGAGCTTCCCTCTGTACGATTTTCCCGTAAACTCACTCTCACAGACCTCTTCATTCATACATTTCAGATTGCGCCCATAATAAGTATCAGGAACGACCTGTATCCACTTCATTGTCCGGTTCTGTTCTTGTACACTGCACGTTGACGTATCAACAAGCGTCATATCCATACATGATTGAGGGTCATAAATATAGTCACACCCATTTAACCACGTCGTTTTGTAATCAAGATGGACTATCTTTATAAGTTTTTTTGCTTGGGAGCGATTGTCGGGTGCATGATACCCTCTGGCAAATACCATGACGGAGATACCGAGCAGCAACAGCACTTTAATCATGATCTGCACAGCTCATCATACATACTGGGTCGGCGGTCTTTAAAAAGAGCCCAATACTCCCGCTGCTTTTTGTTCTCTTGCAAGTCATACTCACTGTAGATGATCTCTTCTTTGTCACGCGATGCTTCTGAAACCTTTTCACCGGTATAGTCCGTCATAAAAGAGGCACCGTAAAAGGTCAATGTACAACTCTCACCCGCTTCACTGCCGATACGGTTAGCCGCGATCACCGGGACAGTGTTCGCCGCCGCGTGACCTTGTTGAACACGCTGCCAATGTGCTTTTGAATCCACATTGATCTCCGGTTCACTGCCTATAGCAGTAGGGTAGAAGATAAGCTCCGCACCCATCAGGGCAAGCGAACGCGCCGTCTCGGGAAACCACTGGTCCCAGCAGATCCCGACACCGATCTTGGCATATTTGGTATCCCAGACTTTAAAGCCGGTATCGCCCGGTTGAAAGTAGAACTTCTCTTCATAACCGGGGCCATCAGGGATGTGTGTCTTACGGTAGTTCTCCAAAACCTCGCCGTCAGCATCAATCACAACAAGAGAGTTAAAATACCTCTCCCCGGCCTTTTCAAAATAACTCAGTGGCAGCACAACTTTAAGCGCCTTTGCCAAGGCACTAAAATGTTCGATCAAGGGATTATTTTTTTGCTCTTTGGCCCAAGAAAAATACTGTTTGTCCATATCTTTACAAAAGTATAGTCCCTCAAAAAGCTCAGGCAGCAGAATGATCTTGGCACCGTTAGCAGCAGCTTCTCTTACAAATGCTTCGGCTTTCGCTATATTTGCTTCTCTGTTATCACTCATTGCCATCTGAACAGCAGCTATTTTGACCATTTTTTATCCTTATTTACACTGTTACAATCCTACCATAGCCTTTATTTATCACACTTTTAATGCCACATCTATAAGGCATGATCTTTCTGCTTAAGAAACAAAAAATGCATCGGCATAATATACAAATAATCTTGTTATGTTATTATTTGTATTAAATCAAAAACAAAGAAGTTCATATGCAATCTAAATTAGCACTCTCTTTATCAACTATCCTGCTTTTAAGCGCAAGCTCTCTTCATGCCATTAAATTTGAGACGCTTGGCTATAAATCGATCTCTATGGGCGGCGCTGCCGTTGCCAGTTCTGCCGGTTCAATCGCTACCTACAACAACCCTGCTCTTTTGGCTAAAACACCTTACAGTGTTGAAGTTTCACTGGGTGGCGGGGTCAGCGAATATGACCATGGTGCCCTTGCCTCAATTACC
>JBATWM010000085.1:0-5435 GCA_049672605.1 Sulfurimonadaceae bacterium | reverse complement strand
TGGCAGATTTTAAAACGATTGAAGCTAAAAATGGCCTAAACATTGAGATCGATGAAGAGCTGCTTGCAGAAGTTGTTGCCATTACAGAACACCCGACACCGCTTCTTGGAAGTTTTGATGTCGAGTTCTTACGCCTTCCTCCCGAAGTGATCATCACCTCGATGAAAGAGCACCAACGTTATTTCCCTGTCTTTAAAGATGGCATACTGATCAACAAGTTTGTGGTGGTAAGCAATGCACTGACAGACGACTTCTCAAAAGTAATCGAAGGGAATGAACGTGTACTTCGTCCGCGTCTGGCTGACGGACTTTTCTTTTACGACAATGACCTGCGCAGGGGTCTGAGTACAGAGGGACTTGAAAAAGCCGTCTTTATGAACGGTCTTGGATCAATAGCCGACAAGATCGAACGTGAGCACGACATTGCAGATTATCTGTTTGACCTTTACAGCGATGCCGTCTGTGCAGAGAACGGTAAACATGTAGAGGCCAACCAGGCACTGCTTCAGCGTTCCGTTGCTTTGGCTAAAGCAGACTTGACGAGCGAGATGGTCTATGAATTCACAGAGCTTCAAGGCCTTATGGGTTACTACTATGCCAACGCACTGGGCGAAGAGCTTGAAGTCGCACTCGCGATCAAAGAGCAGTACCTTCCTGACGGTGAAGAGTCTGACGTACCGTCAACAAAACTGAGTGCGATCGTTGCGATGTCTATTAAGCTTGACACACTGCTTGGTCTTTTCAGCATCAACCAGATCCCGACAGGGTCTCGTGACCCATTTGCACTGCGTCGTGCAGTCAACGGTCTAGTTCGTATTACAAAAGAGCATGATCTCTCTTTTGACATCAACGCTGTGTTGCAGAGCCTCAGCAAAAAGTATGCAGTGATCGATTTTGAAAAGCTGGAAGCTTTCTTCCTGGAACGTGTCAACCAGTTCTACAAAGTCAATCCGTCGATTGTTAAAGCGGTACTCTCAACAGGTGAACGTGAACTACGTGCCATTGATGCAAAAATCGAGGCGGTAGCAACGATCTCAGAAAGTGCTGAATTCGCGACGATCTTCTCTACCTTTAAACGTGTTGCCAATATTACTAAAGATGTGGATCTTGACAATCTGCAGGGTGTTGATGCAGCACTGTTCGAAGGTGAGGCTGAGAGTGCCCTGTTTGATGCGTTCACTGCGGTCAATGATAAAGAGTATGCAAACTACACAGAGCAGTTAGACGCGCTTTTCAGCCTGAAGCCACAGCTTGACCTTTTCTTTGAGAAGGTGATGGTCAATGCAGACGACGAAGCGGTTAAAAACAACCGTAAAGCACTTGTAGGTACGATCTACAAAGCGATCTTTGATATTGCCGATATTAAAGAGATCACGATCTAACAGCTATGCTGTTAGCGTGAATGGTGAATGGTGAATCGTGAATAGAGATAAAGAAGCGCACGAAGTGTGCTCACCTTCATCCAACATCCAACATCCAATATCCAACATCAATATTTATGACACTGCGGTCATTGGTGCCGGCATCAACGGCTGCAGCTGTGCCTATTTCCTCTCACAAGCCAAACAAAATGTTGTACTGATCGACCAAGACGGCATCGCCTCGGGCGGTTCAGGGGCTGCGGGGGCGTTTATCTCTCCCAAGTTCACTAAAGGCGGACGACTTAAAGAGTTGCTTGAAGAGGCTTACCTTTTTTCACTTGACTTCTATAGTAGAAACTTTCCTGAGCATATTCAAAAAGCTAAACTTTTACAGATCGCTAATTCAGATGAAAATGAAGTCCGTCTGAATGCGTTTAAAGAGACAACGACACTCTCTTATTCAGAAGACAGTAGTGAAGTTGAACCTATTTTGACGCCGTATGCCAAAGCGTCTGCTTCACTGGTGTTGGAAGAGGGTGGTGTTGTGGATGCTAAGGCGATGTGCGAGGCTTTGGCAGAGGGGATTGACTTTAGCAAAGAGAAGGTTGCGTCACTGCATTACGATGATGGTATGTGGCAGATAGGTGATATTAGAGCTAAACGGATCATCTTGGCAACAGGTTCGTATGACCTTGTCGTAGAGATGCCGTACTTGCAACTGCGTCGTGTCTGGGGACACCGCATTGATGTAAAAAGTACCACTAAAGTGCCATACAGTATTCATCATCATCTCTCGATCTCTCCTTCGTCAGAAGAGGGTATATTAGCGATAGGTGCAACACATAACCTCCATTTTAACCCTTTTGGTGATGAAGAGTATGATGTTGAGGATGGAAGAAAAGAGCTGCTTGAGAAGGCGCTTAAAAGTGTTAAGTTAGAGAATGTCGAAGTTATAAAAGATTATGTCGGCCTGCGCTCTGGTAGTAATGATTACCTGCCTATTGTTGGGGAAGTCGTAGATGTGGAGAAGACGATGGATGAGAACTTTAAACCTTCAAAGTTAAAAAGAATGAGTGACGACAGCTTTACCTACTTTCCGGAGCTATACATGATCAACGGCAGCGGCGGATACGGATTTGTACTTGCGCCGTACTTGGCGAAACAGCTTACAGAGTACATTACGGATAAAACAGCCCTGGACACAGAACTTATACCGAGTCGTTTCTTTAGGCGCTGGGCAAAGAAGCAGGGGTGATGAAGATGTGCCACAATGTCATTCCTGCGAAGGCAGGAATCTATGAAATAGAACTTTCAAGCAGTTTGAGTTGTTGGATTCCTGCCTTCGCAGGAATGACGATACTTTCATACTTAGTTGACAACATTGGAGAAGATATTGGTTACTGAGTTAATAATCATAGGCCTTATTCTCCTTTTTGTCATCCCCTCTGTACTTGTCTACCTTCTGCAGCATAAGATCATTTTTGCACCGCAGCACTACAACAGACGTCGTCTTTTTGCCGAGTTTCCTGAACTCTACCGACCGTTAGAACTGCAGGTCGAAAAGGGTGTTTTTTTAGAAGGTGTTGTCTATGAACCTGAAGAAGTGGCAAAAACAACGATGCTCTATTTTGGCGGACGTGAACAGGACAGTGTGACACTAATAGCTAAGTTTTCTCTGCATTACCCCAATATACGTATTATCGCCTTTAATTATCGTGCTTATGGGACTAGCGAGGGAGAGCCGAGTGAAGAGGCTTTTCACGGTGATGCTTTGAAGATATTTGACTATGTAGAGGAACATTTTGAGACGCCTATTGTCTTAGGCTATAGCCTGGGTTCTAATGTTGCTGTTCATACGGCAGTAAGAAGAGAGGTAAAAGAGCTTCTTTTGGTGGCAACCTTTACCTCTGTTCACGCACTTTCAAGGGCAAAGCTTAGACCGGTACCGAGAGTCTTTATAAAACACCGTTTTGAGACGATTAACGAGATCGACAAGATAACGCACCCTTTTTATATGTTTGCATCGCGTGATGATGGTTTTGTACCGATCGATCAGCCTCGTAAACTCAAAGAAAAAGCAGGTGACGCAGTTGACTATAAAGAGTATGAAGGCTATAATCACGCACAACTACTCTTTAGCGATGAAGTGACTGAGAATATAACAAAGGTATTGGAAAAGTGAAAGAAGCGATAATCTTACTCAACATGGGCGGGCCTAACAACCTACAAGAAGTTGAGATGTTTTTGAAAAACATGTTTAACGACCCCAATATCTTGACGATGAAAAGCAACTTGATGCGTAAGTTTGTCGGTGGTATGATCACCTTCACTCGCGCAGAGTCTTCACAAGAGATCTATCGACAACTTGGCGGAAAGTCTCCTATTGTCGGACACACTAAAAATCTTATTGCAGCCTTAGAAGAGAAGATAAATGATGAAAACGTCATCGTTGATTTTGTCATGCGTTACACGCCGCCGTTTGCTCCTGAAGTGATAGAGCGTCTTAAGGAGCAAAATGTAGAGAAGGTCTACCTTATCCCTCTCTACCCTCAATTCTCGACGACGACAACAAAGTCGTCACTAGAGGACTTTGAAGAGGCCTTTCATGATAGTGGTATGGATGCTATCTTGGTTGAAGTCAAACACTATTACGAGAACAATACCTATAATGAAGCGGTCATAGAACGTATTAAAGAGAAGATGGCGGAGAGCGACTATAACGATTTTGATATTATCTTTTCAGCACACGGTCTGCCGCAGAAGATCGTAGATGCAGGTGATCCATATCAGCGTCATGTCGAACGTCATGTAGAGCTGCTTAAAACCAAGCTGCTGGAACATAACATGGGCTTTCATGATGTGCATTTGGCCTATCAGTCAAAAGTCGGTCCGATGAAGTGGCTTGAGCCCTCTTTGGAAGAGTCACTGGGCAAGGTGCGCAACCGCGGTGTCATCATTTACCCGATCGCCTTTACCATCGACAACTCTGAGACCGACTTTGAACTGGAAATTGAGTACAGAGAGATCGCTGAAGAGATGGGCTTTAATGAGTATCGTGTCTGCCGCTGTGTCAATGACAGTGCCAAGTTTGTTGATGCACTTTTAGAGATCTATACCAAGATGAAATAAGCGGAGAGATCCTGCTTACGTCAAACAATAGAAAGTGAAAAAATGACCGTAGTAATTTTCGATATGGATGGCACACTGATCGACTCTCAGAACGACATTACCACCTCCATCAACCATGTACGGGCTCTGAACTATGCCCTGGAACCGTTAAACAGTGACTTTGTGGTTGAGGCAATCAACCGCGATCAACGTAACTTAGCTAAACTCTTTTACAATACTGAACAGTATGAAGATCGTGATCGTATCATATTTGAAGCGCATTACCATAAGCAGTGTACGGAGTCAGCTGTAGTCTATGAGGGCATCACAGAGCTAATCCTTGAACTACATCAACGAGGCGTTAAAATGGGTGTCGCAACAAATGCACCCAGCCCCTTTGCAAATAGAATGCTGGAGCATGTTGGCATAGCAAAGTACTTTGAACGCATAGTCGGTGCAGACATGGTGGCTCTTCCCAAACCAGACCCTGAGATGCTACAAGTCACACTCGAACATACGCTGTTTGATTCGACTGTTGACAGAGCCTTTATGGTCGGTGACAACTCCAAAGATATGGAGTCCGCTTTTCGCGCGGGTGTGACCTCTGTGTTCGCGACTTGGGGTTTCAGCCCGCAAGGTCATGGTGATCATGTCATAGGACATCCTAGCGAGTTGCTTGAGCTTATCTAGCCAATGAGATTTTTTATACTCCTTTCCTTAGCCTCATCTCTTCTTTTTTCCGAGATGCTTGAGCGTACGCAGATGCTGATGGGTACCTTTGTGACTGTATCGCTGCCAAAAGAGAAGAGTAAAGAGCAGCAAAAAAGTTTTGAGATCTTAAGATCGCTAGAGAGGTCACTTTCGAGCTACGGCCCTCAAGCAGATATATACAGACTCAATCATGAACGCTCCAGTATGATCTCTCCCTACACATATGAAGCGCTTCTCCTCTCTAAACGATATTAT
>JBATWM010000084.1:0-4401 GCA_049672605.1 Sulfurimonadaceae bacterium | reverse complement strand
GCTTACGACATGATAACTCTGGCACTGGCCGATCCTGATCCGGTGCTGATCTTCGAGAACTCCCTCCTCTATAATTCCAAGGGAACGCTCGACAGTACAGCTACACCGCTGCCTATCGGCAAAGCCAAAATACACCGTTCAGGCAAAGATCTGACGATCCTGGCCTACGGGATCAACCTCTTCAAAGCGCTTGAGGCGGCTGAGACCCTCTCAGCAGAAGGCATTGACGCCGAAGTGATCGACCTGCGA
This sequence comes from Sulfurimonadaceae bacterium, assembly GCA_049672605.1. Taxonomy (GTDB): domain Bacteria; phylum Campylobacterota; class Campylobacteria; order Campylobacterales; family Sulfurimonadaceae; genus Sulfonitrofixus. The sequence goes on along the minus strand of JBATWM010000084.1, from coordinate 4,152 downwards.
TCTCTGCGGCCGCTTGATGACGCCGCTATCATGGCCTCCGTCAAGAAGACGCACAGGGTAATGATCGTCGATGAGGGGTGGAAGTCAGGCAGTATCTCCGCCGAGATCATGGCCCGCATCAACGAGCAGGCCTTTTTCGAACTTGATGCTCCGATGAGAAGGGTCTGCAGCGCCGAAGTCCCTCTTCCCTACGCGAAACATCTCGAGGATGCCGCTATTCCGCAGCCTGAAAAGATCGTCGCCATGGCGCGGCAACTAATGGAGGAACTATGAGCGAATTTAAAATGCCCAGTCTGGGCGCCGATATGGAGTCGGCCGTTTTGATGGAGTGGATGGTCAAGGAGGGCGATCATGTCACCAAGGGTCAGGTGATCGCCGAGGTGGAGACCAGCAAAGGGGTCATCGAGATCGAGGTCTTCGAGGATGGCATTGTGGAGAAGATCCTCGTCGAAGAGGAGACCGAGTGTGCCGTGGGTATGCCGCTGGCTATGATCCGCTCCGAGGACAAAGGTTCGGAAGAGACAGCCGCCAAAACTGCCCCTGAATCTAAAGAAGAGGCTTTGGAGCCGGAGACCAAAGAAGAACCTATACAGCCGGAACCCGAAGCAGAGCCCTTAGAACCGGCACCTTCAAAAGAGGCCGCTGAAGTGGCAGAGGCAGATGAGACGAGCAGCGAAGAACGTATCAAAGCCTCGCCGGCAGCGCGGAGAAAGGCCAAAGAGCTGGGTCTGGACCTGGCCGCACTTGCAGCTGAAACAGGGGGAACCCTACAGCTTAGTAAAGTAGAGGCTGCCGCTGATACGGTACAAAAAGCGCCTGCTGCAGACGGCATGCGCCAGGCCATTGCCAGAGCCATGAGCCGCTCCAACGCCGAGATCCCCCACTATTACCTCTCCACCTCGATCAACATGACGCCGGCCCTGGAGTGGCTCACAGCGCTCAACGCCCAACGCAGTATCCAAGAGCGCATTCTGCCCGCCGCTCTTTTAATACGCGCCGTTGTGCGGGCACTGGAGGAAGTCCCTCAGCTCAATGGCTTCTGGCAGGATGGCACGCACCAGATAAGCAAGGCGATCAATCCCGGTATCGCCATTGCACTGCGCAAAGGAGGGCTGATCACTCCGGCACTGCTCTATGCAGAAGCGATGAGCCTGGATGACACCATGCAGGCACTAAGCGATCTGATCACCCGCAGCCGTGGAGGCAAACTGCGCGGCTCAGAGATGACGCAGCAGACCGTTACCATCACCAATTTGGGTGATCTGGGCGTGGAGCGCGTCTACGGCGTTATCTACCCTCCGCAGGTCGCGATCGTGGGACTTGGCCGCATCACTGACGCCCCTTGGGCCGAAGGAGACTCGTTGTCAGTACGAAAGGTCATACAGGCCACCCTCGCCGGCGATCACCGTGCCACCGACGGCCATATAGGCGCACTCTTCTTAGAGAAACTGAACGACTTTTTACAAAAACCGCAGGAGTTACTATGACCATAGACCAAATCAAGCGCGCCATCATCAAAGAGATCCTGGAGGTCGCCCCGGATGTCGAAGAAGATGAGATCGAACCCAATGAAAATATCCAACGCTCTCTGGAGATCGACTCATTCGACTTTTTAAACGTACTTACTGCCTTGAATGCGCAACTTGGTGTGGAAGTCCCGGAAGCTGACTACGGCAAGGTAGACACCCTGGAGCACATGGCAGACTATTTCGCTGAACGTTTATAAAAGCTTTTATCTGGAAATAGCGCAGAAGTTTTTCGACGTCGAGATTAAAAAAGTAAGCTCTCTTTTTTGAGTTAAGGAGCTTTTTCCTGAAGTGCGGCTGCAAAGCCGCCTTTGCATTACGATTTTTTAAGGAATTTAGAGAGAAGAACGATACGGGTACCGTTGACACGGCCTTCGATCTGTTCGGGGTTATTTGTCAAAGCGATGTTTTTAACGACAGTACCGCGTTTAGCCGTAAAACCTGCCCCTTTGACTTCGAGGTCTTTGATGATAGTGACACTGTCACCTTGCTCTAAGATGGCACCGTTACTGTCACGAGTCGGTTCATTTGCTTCGTGCGCCTCTTCCATGCCCTCTTCTGCCCATGCACGGACATCATCCTCCATGTACATCGTGTCAAGCAGGTCTTGTGGCCAACCCTCGGAGGCGATACGCTTAAGAAGACGGAACACCATCACTTGAACTGCTGCCTCTGGTGACCACATACTGTCATTCAGACAGCGCCAGTGGCTAGAGTCCATTTTAGATGCATCTTCGATCTGCTCTCTACAGCTGCCACACACCAAAATTGACTGTGCTGCTGTACTGTCTGAAGGGGTAACTTCATAAACACTCAGACCGTCTGTTGCTGCACAAAGTTCACACACGCCGCCGCTGCGCTCCATCAGTTCTTGTTCTACACTCATAATTGTTCCTTTAGGCTCACCCGAGGTGCTATTTGATTTAGTGGGCGTATTATGCCTATTTTGGGTTTAAAGGCTTGTCATTCAACCGATCAGACAAGAGACATAACCAACAACACTCTGCTTGTCTCCGGTAACGTCAGCACTGGTCCGGTAGTCAAGCACCTGGCTTTGAAGAGCGGCTCTGTTTGCCGAGGCGATCACCGCTTTTACACCGATCATCCCGCAGGCTTCACAGCCGCTCTCGAGTTCAGCGATCTGCAGGTCAGCCATACCTTGAATACAGAGGCTGTCTAACCCTTTTGCCTCTTGCTCGGTATAGAAATGGCTCAGGTCGGTGCTGATGACGACTAATGTCTCTCTCTCTTCTAACACCACATCGATCAACTCTGAAAGCAGTTGAGGATCCAAGTCACCATAGACGATCTCAACCACCTCAGCCCTTGGGAAGTAGTGTTGTATAAAGGGGACCTGCACCTCTGTCGAGTGTTCATTGTGTGCTTCGGGTGCAAAGTGTAAAAAGTCAAACCTATCGTTAAGTCTGTTGCTGAGAGCAAGGTCTATCTTCATATCGCCACATGGCGAATCATATTGACTATAAAGCGCGATGGAGGCACCGTTGATGTAGACGCGATGGCTTGGTCCGATCACCACAATACGCTTGATGTCATCTCTTTTTTCTGCCGCACTTCTATAAGCAGCATTGGCCGTAAAACCACTGTAAACATACCCTGCATGCGGGACGATAATAGCTCTTGGTGTAATGTTAATTGCTTCACTTTTAAAAGCATTGTCATCCAGAACACTGTTAAAACGGGTAATGTACTTCTCTATCTCACTGCATGTTGCCGGATAAAATGTCCCGGCGACGGCGTTTTCTCTAATGCTCATCAGACACCTCCTTCACCTTCTCGACTTGGTATATCTCGATCTCCGGATGCTCTTCGAGACAGTTGCTGCCAAGTCCCGCTTTTTGACAGAGGTGGCTGAAAAAGAGCTCAAAAGTTGAGAGCTCGTCCCACACCTGTGGCAAGAAGGTCGCCCGGCGTCCAGAGAGACTCAATACAACACCGTCAATTCCCGGTCGCACCTTTGTTCTAAGATCAGCTGTCGAACTGTACTCCAAAAGCTTAGGCGCACTCAACAGCGAGACCTCGATCTCGACCTCCTCAAGCTCTGTCAAGCTCAAAGGCAGAAACCTGGGGTCTCTAAAAGCGGCGGATCGCGCGTTGTCGATAAGGTCGTCGAGCAGAGGTCGATGTGCCACCAGAGAGCCTATGCAGCCACGCAACCCTCCATACAGATTCAAGGTGACAAAGGTCGCCCCTTTTTGGGCCAACTCAGGATAGCGTTCTAATATATTCTCTCTATTGATAGTATCTCTATCATAGAGCGTATCTTCTATGGCCTCTTTTGCAATATCTAAATATATATGTTTCATCGTTCTTCCTTCTTGAGAAGTTCCCTCTATCTATTATATTACTCTGCTTCATTATAGTCAAGAGTGCCCTTTATTAGATAGCGAGAGAAATTGCAGTAAGATAGAGGTATGAAGATAAAGATGACGATTCCCAATATTCTCAGTCTCTCTCGAATAGCGATGGCCCCTTTTTTGCTTGTGGCCAGCTACTATGGAAGCGAGAATCTCTTTTTTATATTTTTTACTCTGATGCTGATCTCTGATGTGCTTGATGGCTACATCGCCCGCAAGCTCCATCAATGCACAAAGATCGGCTCAAAACT
>JBATWM010000083.1:0-7210 GCA_049672605.1 Sulfurimonadaceae bacterium | reverse complement strand
CCATTTGTATGGTATTTGATCCCTGTGATGCTGATATAGACACCTGTTACATTGTCCTCATCTACCAGCGGTGCATCGGCAAGACTTAATGACAATGTTCCGGCTCCCCTGCTACTAGAACCGTTTTCACTACAACTGAAAAAGATTAAAACGACAAATAGGCTGACGACAGATAATATTCTATAGAACTTCATAGCCACTCCTTCTAGTCTTGAATAATTCTTCATTATAGAGCCATTAATCTTAATAAGGAAGATGGAATTACAATTAGTTAACACTAAAGCAGTTGTGCTGATAGACTATGACATATTTCAAATTTCTCTGATAATTCACATTTTTTTGAGATAGAATACTATGTAATTTACTATATAAAATTTTGGAGATTCCATGCAAGTCTTATTAAAAAATGAAACTTTATCAACGATAGATGCTGAACTAACGGTACTGTTTCTTAATGAAGAGTCCCTTGAAACAAGTGTATTCAAAGAGAAACTGTCCAAAACAGGTTTTAAAGCGGCACAAGATGAGTTCTGCATTCTTCATGAGAGTGCGTTGGTTGTCTGTGGAATTGAGAACTATGGTTCTACAGCACTTCGTTCTGCTGCAGCAACTGTTGTTAAAAATGTCAAAGGTTTCCAGTACAGCTCATTGAAGCTCTCACAATACTATCTTAAAAATGTCGGTGCCCTAGTCGAGGGATTTGTCATGGGCGGCTACAGTTTTGAGATGTACAAGTCTACAAAAACAGAGGTAACTCTGAAAGAGATTATCTTTTCAGACCACAACTTTAATGACGATGCACTTAACAGTGCTGCTGTGCAAAAAGCTTTTGATGACGCGGTTATCACAGCAACGGCTACCAATTTTGCACGCGAACTTGTCAACACAACACCACAGGACATGACACCTAATGCCTTGGCTGTCGTTGCGCAAGACCTTGCAGATGAAAATGGATTGGACTGTGATATTTTAGAGGGTGAAGCACTGGAAGAAGAGAATATGAATGCCATGATCGCAGTCGGTCGCGCATCTATTCATAAACCACATCTTATTCACCTTACATACAAGCCTGATAACGCTCAGAAGTGTGTCAGCCTTGTCGGTAAAGGTCTGACTTATGATAGTGGTGGATTGAGCCTCAAACCTGCAGCATCAATGGTAACCATGAAAATGGACAAAGCGGGTGCCTGTGCTGTGCTTGGTATGATGAAGGCCGTCAGCGAACTGAAACTTCCTATTGAAGTGCATGGTTTTATCGGTGCAGCAGAGAACATGATCGACGGTTCTGCATATAAGCCTGATGATGTTTTAAAAGCCCGTAACGGCACGACTATCGAAGTACGCAACACAGACGCTGAAGGCCGTCTTGTTCTTGCTGACGTCCTCTCTTATGCACAAGACAAGGTCAAATCTGACTATATTTTTGACTATGCGACATTGACAGGTGCCTGTATGGTTGCTCTTGGGTCCTACACAACAGGTATGATGGGCCACTCTAATCATCTTAAGCATAAGATATCAAAGGCAACTTCACACTCAGGTGAGCTCATCGGTTCACTGCCGTTTAACGACCATCTTAAAAAACTGATCAAAAGCGACATCGCCGACATCTGCAACATCGCCTCTAAACCTTATGGCGGTGCCATCACGGCAGCACTCTTTTTAGACAACTTCATCACCGACGAGATGAAACAGAAATGGATGCACTTTGACATTGCCGGGACAGCTTACACAGAGAGTCCTTGGGATGTTTATAACCACGGCGGTACCGGGGCCGGTGTACGCATGACAATCAAGTTTTTAGAGTCTTTGATCGAAGAGTAAAACAAGTCTGCAGTTGCGTTATCATTGATACATATCAATGATAACTGCACGGCTCTGTCGCTATAATACCGCTCTAATATACTCAAGGATACTCTTATCACCTATACATTTATCCATCTAATCCACATCTTCTCTGTCTTTATCTACGGCGGATTCCTTTTTACCGACAATCTCTTTATGTCCAAGATGAACCAGACGCTAAACCCTGATGAGAGCACAAAAGCTCGCGAGGCGATTATGGTGCATGTTCGCAAGGTCGTGCCCTACTCGCTCTTAGTAGCAGTTGCAACAGGTATCTATATGTTTACACAGGTCTTTGGTGAGATCGCGGCTGAGGGCATGAACAGTTTTCAGATCATGCTCAGTATAAAAGCATTTTTTGGTCTATGGCTTGGTTTTCGAGGGTTTAATCAAAAGTTCTTCAAGATCAACCCTTGGGTATTTAAAAGCCATCTCTTCCCCTTTGGTCTTGTTGTGATTATAATCGCTTTGTCACAACTTATGTATCTCTGATCTGATATTTCCAAAACGAAAACAGTAGCAACAACACACCCAGTAGTATCATAGCAAACTGTCCAATGTAGGTAAACAGACCACTGTCAATCATGGCGTCTTTAACATTGTTCGGATCGTAATAGACATGAACCTTGTCGCCAAGCTTCCATGATGGATGAGAACTGCTGGTTGAGTCTTTAAATCGCACTGCATCTTGTTTATAAGGTCTAAATTGAACAATGGCACTATACATTGTCTGACCGTCACCTCGATCACTGACTTGTGAGACTATGGTACCGTTTGTACGGATCGCTTTATCGATAAGCGTTTTAACATCATAGGTCCAGTATGCTCCGAAAATGACCAAAGCCAGGCCAACAACCGCAACGATTCCACTGATCTTGCTCGAAGCGGTGATCTTTTTCTGTATAAATTCCGAATTGGTGATGACCTCTTCTGTAGGCTGATAGCCTATGACCCCTCTTTCGTCTCTCTGGTAGCTGAACGCATGCTCTAACTTCTCTCTATGTTGTTTCGTAAAGATATTTAGGACATAAACACCGATTGGCAGGACAAAGAAGCCTACCGTTAAAAGAGAGAGACTATTCCCCGTTTCAATTATGGTAGAGATATAGACACCAATTGAGATCAATCCCATAATGGCAAAAGCAAAGGCGATGATAGGACGGCCCATCTGTTTCAGACGGGCACTGCTGTGTCTGTTGTCAAGTATGAGTACATCGACATCGTCATTGACGTTATTTGAAATATTGCTTGAGCCTATGTCTGATTTAAAAAGGTAGATATTGCCTTGATCACGATACTGGATAACAGCCTGATAGGTACGTCCGTTTTTTGATCGTCTCCACTCATAACCAAACACTTTGCCGGTAACAGTACGTGCCTTCTTACGAAACAGATAGGTATCGAGAACCATATACAGCCCTATTGTTGCAAACAAAAGGCCGAGCAGATAAAACAGGATCATTAAAACACTCCTCTACTGATCTGGGAGTGTAACATAGGTGGAAGTAGATATATAATAAATATTGTTTTCAACATCTATTATAATAACCTCTCTTGGTTACTCAACTAAGCCTTTTTATAAAACTCTCGAAGAGAGATAGCATCAAGCTCATCCATATAACCGATATAAGATTCCATTTTCCCGCGACCATGAACAACATTCTCACCGAAATAGTGTCGCAACATCATCTCTATATGATCGACTGGATTCTTGTCTGGCTGTTTTGTAACGACCCAGATAAACGGCTTAGCTCTAAGACCGCTATTCTCTTTTTTGCTGCGCATTGCATCTCGAAGGTCAGACTCTATGCTCCACTGCCCATTACTGCTCTCTTCTAATTCTCTATCGATCACACCATCGCGGCATCTGCTGCTATCGATATGCTGCAGGCCTATCATCGCTTCGATGGTCTCAATATTTTGCAGACGTTTCCAGAAGTCATTTGGTCGTTTGTTTTGAAATTCCAGTCGGTCCATTTTCGACCCTTTAGTCAATACGGCCAGATCGATAGTCTGAAAAGAGCTTTTTGATGCATTGTGCATACTTTTCAGTTGTGACAGCTCATAGTGGTTACCTGAACATCCAGTATCATCAAAAAAGTCATTGGCGAGTAGATACTCAACTGATGTAGGGTCTTTAAGCTTCTCTTTCTTGTGGACGATCGAGATAGGAAGATCTTTAACCCAAGAAAAATTGCTCTCGTTCAGCTGTTCCATAAGCGCATCGACAACGAGACTATTTTCATTTACAGTCACTTTTTGCAGAGCCCGACTCAACTCTTTGATGATCTCTTTCATGATAGCTCTTTACGATAATAATTTTAGAACCATTATAACGGCCAAGTTTTCAATAAAAACAATATTACTGTATCAACTAAATACATTAATATTTAAAAAAGCATGAAGGAGTGAGACGCCAGCAAACACCTTTTTGAAGCAAGATTAAGTATAATTGCAAAACTAAAATATCTATCTATCAACAAGGACTTATAATGGGTTTAGCAATCGGTCTTGTAGGGCTGCCAAATGTCGGAAAATCAACTACTTTCAATGCACTAACTAAAGCACAAAACGCTGAGGCAGCCAACTACCCTTTCTGTACTATCGAACCCAACAAAGCCGTTGTTCCTGTTCCTGATAGACGTCTTGACGAACTTGCTAAGATCGTTAACCCTGAACGTATCCAGCACTCTACACTCGACTTTGTTGACATCGCCGGTCTGGTAAAAGGTGCAAGCAAAGGTGAAGGTCTTGGTAACAAGTTTCTTTCTAACATCCGTGAGACAGAGGTCATCTTGCAGATCGTGCGTTGTTTTGAAGATGAGAACATTGTTCATACTGAAGGTTCTATCGACCCTCTTCGTGACATTGAGATTATCGAGACAGAGCTTATCCTTGCTGATGTCGAAGCGCTTAATAACCGTATGGAACGTCTTAAAAAACAGGCAAGAGTAGACAAAAGTGCGCAAGGCCTAATGGAAGCTGCTGAACAACTCGCAGAGTTTCTTGCTGACGGAAATTTGGCACGCAATTTTCCTGAGTTTGAAGGTGAAGAGTTTGTTCAACTCAACCAAGAGCTTCGTCTACTTACCGCTAAAGAGATCATCTACGGTGCTAATGTAGATGAAGATGGTATTACTGAGGACAATGAGTTTGTTATGCTCGTCAAAGAACACGCTGCAGCTAACAACTGTGAAGTGGTCAAACTGTGCGCCAAGTTCGAAGAAGAGCTTATCGGTATGGACGATGAAGAGGCCGCTGACTTCCTAGAGTCTATGGGCATTGAAGAGTCAGGTCTTGCACAGATCATCCACAAAGGTTTTGACAAACTCGGTCTTATGAGCTACTTTACAGCCGGTGTCAAAGAGGTACGCGCTTGGACCGTCCGTAAAGGCTCGACTGCGCCGAAAGCCGCAGCCGTTATCCACAACGACTTTGAAAAAGGGTTCATCCGTGCCGAGGTGATCGCTTATGACGACTACATCGCCAACGGCGGTGAAAACGGTTCTAAAGATGCCGGCAAGATGCGTCTGGAAGGTAAAGAGTACATCGTTCAAGACGGCGATGTGATGCACTTTAGATTTAACGTCTAGCTTTCAAAATACCTATAAGTACCTACTACAAGCACACTTAAGTGGTTTCTATATCTGCTTAAATCACTAAGGGTGCAACTCAGGGTACAACTAACAATAACACTTTTGCCTTACCCGTCTTACAGACAAGGCATTCAATGCCGATGTAAACAAATAAGTGATGGCACGTGAGGGTGTAGGTTAAATCCCTTCAGCGATCATCGCATCTGCAACTCGTTTGAATCCGGCTATATTTGCACCATCGACATAGTTTCCTTCAACACCATACTCTCTGGCAGTTTCAGCGATATTTTTACAGATATCCTGCATTGTCACTTTGAGTTTGGCATCCACCTCTTCAAAACTCCATTTTATCATTGAGGCATTTTGGCTCATTTCAAAATTACTTACGGCAACGCCGCCTGCATTGGCCGCTTTTGCAGGAGCGAAACTAATTTTGTTCTTCAAAAAGGTCTCTATGGCTTCCGTAGTAGATGGCATATTGGCCCCCTCGCTCACACTGACACAGCCATTTGCGATCAGGTTGTTTGCATCGATCTCAGTCAGCTCATTTTGTGTCGAACAAGGGAAAGCCGCATAACACTCTATGTTCCATACGGCATGACCTCCTTTAGGATATTCTGACACAGGGATATAAGTCGCTTCTGGATGTTTTACAACATACTCTTCCAGCGATCCTCGACGGTTGAACTTCAAATCTTTCAAAAACTCTATATCGACACCTCTGGCATCATAAATTGTTCCTCTAGAGTCTGTACAGGTAACAGGAATGGCCCCTAACTGTAGAAGCTTCTCTATCGTATGAAGTGCCACATTACCTGCACCGCTTACGGTACAGATCTTACCTTGCAGGCTCTCTCTGTTTTCTGTTTCAAGCATCGCTTCCGTAAAGTAAACCACGCCATAACCGGTAGCTTCTGTACGTGCGAGTGAGCCCCCAAAGAAAAAAGGTTTACCGGTCAAAACACCGTCAAAGGTTGACGTTATCTTTTTGTATTCGCCAAAAAGATATCCTATTTCTCTGGCGCCAACGCCGATATCTCCCGCAGGGACATCCATACGTGGCCCGATGTATTTGTGAAGCTCTTTCATGAACGCCGAACAGAACTTCATCACTTCAAAGTCACTTTTTCCTTTTGGATCAAAGTCACTTCCACCTTTACCTCCGCCTATCGGCAGTCCAGTCAATGCATTTTTAAGAATCTGTTCAAACCCTAAAAACTTTAAAATTCCCTCATTGACTGATGGGTGAAAACGAAGACCGCCTTTATATGGCCCAAGTGAATTGTTAAACTGAACCCTGTAGCCTGTATTTACCTGTATCTCGTTATTATCATCAAGCCATTCGACTTTAAACTTTATGATCCTGTCGGGTACTGCCAATCTTTTGACAATGGCATTCTTAAAATATTTCTCATCTGAAAGATATAGCGGCGCTATGGACAACAGCACCTCTTCGACCGCCTGATAAAAGACGTCATGTTCAATACGATGCCCTTCTTTCAACCTCGTTATCTCTTCTTTGATAAAGTGATTCACCTCTGTTAAACTCGAGTTTGGATTGATCTTTTTAATTTTTTTCATGTGTATTCCTTTAATTTTTTATGCTAATAACCATAACTATTGACAATTGGGTCTCTGCCTGTTGTTAATAAGACGTATCAGCCCTTTATGCTCACTTTCATGCTTATATATTCTAGTGTTATGTTACTACCTTACAACTGTTTTTTTGATTTGTTTAGCCGAAACGTAGTCAGGCACATATTCGGCTC
>JBATWM010000082.1:0-50380 GCA_049672605.1 Sulfurimonadaceae bacterium | reverse complement strand
CGCGATTTTAACAAATTTAAAACAATAATGCAAGTGTTATCAGCATACTTTAGTCTGTTTGACTAAGGTTTGCTTTTCGTTTTGATATAAAGGCTATGATATAACTATGAAATATTTATTGACAATGATAATTTTAATAATGCAAGTTCAAGCAGCATCGCTGATAGAAAGTCTTCAAGAAAAAAGTGTGCCTAAAGCTGTAAAAAGTTTTGAATATGATTATAGTCCGCTGAGTGAAGATGAAAAACGTCTCAATGTTGTTGCCGGTACACAAAAGAGAGCTGTTAATAGTGTCTCCATCAAGCTTATAGAAAAAAAGATCAGCGAAGGGTTCTCGATCGCTGCAGCATACACGCCACCGTTTAAACACGGTGATATCCTTGATAACAAAGAGAATACGGAGATTACGTTAGCGTATACGTTCTAATAGTTGAGATTACAGAGATAGAACCCCTGATGCGGGCAGTATGTTTGGAAGAACAGATAATCCCTCCAAAACTCCAAAAGCCTTCTTGCTTACTTACGGCACGATTCATGTCATATAAAAATAATAACCTTGAATAGCTACTACAGCTATCAACGCTAATCATACAATTTTAAGATAGTTCTCTTTCATCTTGTATTCTTTGACACTTTCGTAATTTATTTTACTTCGATCTTTTTGACTTTTTCCGTTTCGCTTTTTAGCTTTGGAATAACGACTTCAAGCACACCGTCTTCATTGGATGCAGTGATGTTTTCTACATCAGCACCTTCAGGCAGAGTGAAACTTCGCTCAAATTTTCCAAAAGAGGTTTCGACACGGTGATAATCCTCTTTATTAACCTCTTTTTTATCTCTTCGTTCACCAGAGATTGTGATCATATTACCTTTGACATTAATCTTAATGTCCTCTTTTTTAACACCCGGAAGATCTGCATCAACGTGATAGGCAAATTCACCTTCTCTTGTATTTACAACAGGTGTAAACCCACGCAAAGAAGAAGACTCTTTATTCTCAAACTCACTTAAAAGTGAATTGAACCTACTATTAAAATCTTTAAACTCATCGAATGGGTTATATTTTGTAAGAAACATGACGAACTCCTAAAGTAAAAATTTAAAGAAGCTAAGAAAACTCATAAGCTGAGAAACTGAAAAGCTTAAAATATAATATAACTTCTTTTAATGATTCTAGTACTGTTTAACTTAATAAAATATTATATTATCATTACAAACAAAAGGAAGAGTTCCGACACAAAAATGAAACTTTTCTTGTTATCAAGTTTGGAACGAAGTAAAAATATGTTTTGATATTTTATGCGAGTTTGAAATAGATTTATTCATTATCTATCAATTAAATGTGATAACAGATGGAGTATGTTAGTAGACGATTTTGCTTAGGTACAACCCTTGATGCGGAGCAGGTTTGAGTTTGAACTGCTTCTCTAGTGAAAGCTGTGCTTTCAAATCTTCTTTAGTGTATCTGCCTGCGCTGATCTCAAGCAGAAATCCGACCATCAGACGGATCTGCGAACGTAAAAAACCGTTGGCTTCAAAATAGAGGACGGTGTAGCCGTTATGGTTGTAGACTCTTGTTTTGTAGACCTCTCGGACAAAGTTGGTCGTGTCGCTGCCGCTCTTTTTGAAGTACTCAAAGTCGTGTTCGCCTTCGAAGAGTTTGATGGCCTCTTTGATCTTTGTTTCGTCTATAGTGTTGACATAGGTGACGAGGTCGGCTAAAAAAGGGTTGGGTGTCTGGGTGGAGATGATGTAGCGGTAGGCGCGTTTTTTGGCAGAGTAGCGTGCATGAAAGTCGTCATCGACTTGCTCCATACGGCGAATAGCAATGCTTGGCGGCAGGATGCGTTTGAGACTCTCTTCTAATTTATTGAGGTCTTGCCAAAACGGGGGCAGGTCAAAATGGATGACCTGACGAGAGGCGTGAACGCCTCTGTCCGTTCGTCCCGAGGCGATGACCTTTGTCTCTACCTGCAGAAGACTGAGCGCTTTTTCTATCTGTCCATTGACGGTCTGGTCGGTCTCTTTTTGCACCTGAGAGCCAAAGTAGTCAGCCCCGTTGTAGGCGATGGTCATCTTTACACGCATCTAAAACCTGCTGACGATCTTACGGCGGTAGTAAGGGTAGGTCACGGCAAGCCATCCTATTAAAACAAGAGGGATAGTGTAATAACCTAGTCTGTTGACCATGCCAATACTTATACCGTAGTAGAGAATGATCGATCCAAACAAAAAGAGATAGATATAGGCTTTTTGGTGACGGACATGGGCAACACCGATGGCGAGAGCCATAAAGAGACTCAGAACGGGAAAGAGTGACAACAGGACATCAGAAATAAATTTTTTAGTGTGGATCTTCTGCAGACCAGGCTCGTTCTTGAACCAATAGTCATACGCGGAGAGGTATTTTCTCTGATCGGTTGTCATGATGTTGTTGATGAAAAGCATCTCAAATTTCATCTGTGTTAACGAATCGGCAGTATAACTGTACCCCTTGCCCGATTCAAGCTGTAGACGTAACACACCGCCACTGTTGTCTACTGTCGCTTTTTTGGCACCTATAACGAACTCTTCGTCTTTATTTTTGTTAAACAAGACCACATCGCCAAAGGTATTGTCTTTATTGTCTTTACCGATATAAAGTAGCCATGAACCAAAGTTGTGTCCAAACTCCGAGGCACTAAGGTTAAACTTCGCTTCGCTCTTTTTATGTTTCATAAAGTTGATAGAGAGCGTCTTTACATGGGGGAAGAGAAAGAAGAAGTTGAAAAACAGCAGCGAACTCAACAGCAGAGCAGGTACCATCAACACTTTAATAAGATAATTTGGTTTGATGCCAAGCGTGAATAAAATGACCATCTCGTTATCGGTGGAAAGACGAAAGAGGGCAAGTGTTGCTGCAACAAAAAAAGTGATAGGCAGCGTATAGAAAAAAAGTTCAGGCAGGACGAAGAGGTAGAGTTTAAACATCTCAAAAAAGGTCAGTTGAATGTACGCCGTATAGGTTGCCAACTTAAGCATAAAGATAACAGAGGCAACAGCAAAAAGAGGTAAGAATATCGAAAAGAACGAGATGGAAAAGTTCGATATGATGTACTGTCGTAGTTTATGCATAAAGTACTTTCAAATAGGCTAAGATAGGTGTTTCAAGCATATAGACAATGTAGGCTGCCAGTGCCAAGAAAGGGATGAACGGCAGACGTTTACTCTCAGCATCTTCACCGCGTACAAGCAAGATAGCAGGCAGGGCGATAAGGGCTGATAAAAAGACAGCGACTAAAGAGAGTTGGATTCCCATGAGTGCACCCATGGTTGCAGCCACCATGATGTCACCTTCACCCATCGCTTCAAAATAGAGCGGCATCGGGTTGTAGTTATGGACCCATGACGGTTTTTTGGATGGTTTGACAAAGGCTTTGGTCCGTGCGTAAAGATAGTATGAGAGGTAAAAACGCAAGAGCGTAAAACCACCGGCTAAAAGCAGGGCATTGACAAAGTTCAGACCCAACATCTGCGGATCGTTGACACTGATAATGGCAAGTGTCAGAGCAAGGAGGTTGAGGCTGTCCGGGACCATCTTGTAGTAAAAATCGATCATGGAGAGTGTCAGCAGTGTTAAAAATGTCAACGCAATGCCTAAGGTGGCTAAAGAGAGGTCGTTTTTTAGAAAGATACTCATAAAAAGAAGGCCGCTCAGTATCTCGACAATAGGGTACTGTATAGAGATCTTTTCACTGCAAAAAGCACATTTTCCACGCAGAAAGAGCCAAGAGAAGATCGGAATGTTGTGATACGGTTTTAGAGCGGTATTGCAGCTTTGACAGTGTGATGCAGGAAAGGCGACACTCTCACCTCGTGGCAGACGATAGATGACAACGTTTAAAAAGGAGCCGATGACGGCCCCAAAGATGAATGCAATAAGTCCTATCACTATTTTAATCCTCCAAATCGGCGTTCTATGGTTGTAAATTGATGAATGATGGTCTCGAGTTCATAGGTGGAGAAGTCGGGCCATAGGGTGTTGACAAAAAAGAGTTCAGCATAGGCTGATTGCCAGAGAAGGTAGTTAGAGAGACGGTGGTCACCGCCTGTTCTAATGAGAAGATCAACCGGCATTGAACAGTCCAGTGCACTTGTCAAGCTCTCTTCTGTAATCTCTTTGTTGTTGTCCACAAGTGAATTCACTGCACGAACAAGCTCATCTTTTGCTCCATAGTTGAGAGCAAGGCTTTGAACAAGACCCTTGTTGTTTTTTGTCTTCTCTTGAACCATCTCGATGGTGCTTAGCAGTGGTCTGGAAAAACCGGAAAGGTCACCGATAGGCTCAAAACGGATGTTCTGCTCCATGTAGGTGGATAGCTCTTTTTGAAGGTAACGGTCAAGAAGTTTCATCAAAAACTCTACTTCAAGTTTGGGACGTTTCCAGTTCTCTGTACTAAAGGCATAGAGTGTCAACCGTTCGACATCGTCGTAGTTCGCACAGTATTTTGTTATTTCACGAACGACTTCGGCACCAGCTTCATGCCCTTTTACACGTTTTAACCCCTGCAGTTGTGCCCAACGGCCATTGCCATCCATAATGATCGCGATATGGTGCGGGGTGTTGTTACTCATAAAATCGCAGCTTTCTCTAAGATGTTTAGCGAGAGTGAAAGTTTGTCCGCTTTTGGCAGGCTGTCGATGCCGTGAGCTGTAATAAAGTCTATCTGGTTGTCACTGGTACCAAAGCTGCTGCTGTCTTTGAGCAGGTTCAGACAGACCGCGTCCACCTCTTTGGTGTCGATCAGTGCTGATGCATTTTTGATGGACTCTTCTGCGTCCATCTCTGCTTTAAAGGCAACCGTTTTGATCCCGCTTCTGTCGAGTGTAGCAAGGAGGTCAATATTCTGTTTAAGCTCGACATTCCATCTCTCACCCAGGTCTCTTTTTTTGATCTTCCCCTCTTGCGGAAAACGGGGGATAAAGTCACTGACGGCGGCTGCCATAAACAGGTAAGGCTCTTTTTGAATCAACTGAAGTGTCTCATCATTGACCAAAGAAGGCTTACTCATCTTCCCTTTTTTAGAGATGCGAATAGAGTCTTTAAGATAGTCATACATCTCATCTGATGACTCTACATCGATAGTATGAACATGTTGCGGAAGGTTATCGTCAAAACGTGTAGCTATGAGGTTCACATCGGCACCTTTCAAAAAGAGCGCCGTTGCGAGAGCTGATGCCATCTTACCGCTTGAGAAGTTGGATAGGTAGCGAACATCGTCGATCTTTTCAATGGTACCGCCACCCGTTACAATGACCATACGCTCTTGCCAGAAGCTCTCTTTCAAAAGTGTGCGGGCACTGTACCAGAAGATATCGATAGGCTCAGCCATTGCACCGTCACCGGTTGTTTGGCAAGCCAGCTCTTTGACCTGCGTGTCGATCACCTCATAGTTGGAGACTTTCAACATCTTAAGCGAACCCTGAGTAATGGGGTTTTGCAGCATGTTAGTGTTGGCAGAAGGGGCAATAAGTTTAAGACCCGGATAGGCAAGGGCGCATTGTAACAGCATGTTGTCCGCAATGGCGTTGGCAAGTTTAGCGATGGTGTTCGCCGTACATGGCGCAATGACAAAAAGGTCAGCCCACTGGGTCGCTTTGATGTGGTTATGGTCATCTGCCCACGACTCACTTGTTTCATCTAAAACTTTGTTGCGAGAGAGAGTCTCAAAACTAAGTGGGGCAACAAATTTCTTAGAAGCGTCACTCATGACCACTTTGACTTCAGCACCCGCTTTAACAAAAAGACGGACAAGTTCTAATGATTTATAAACAGCAATAGAGCCGGTAACACCCAGAAGGATTTTTTTGCCTTCTAAGAGGTTTTCAGGAATTAACATGACTTCTCCTTTGCAAAGAACTTATAAAAGAAGTTCTCTACTATTTTGATCTTGGCACGACTGAGTATTAAGACACCGCTCTTTACGGTGTCACTCGTAAGTGTTGTCCCGGCTGCAACCATCACATCATCTTCAATGGTACACGGTGCAATGATCTGACTGTCTGAACCGACAAAGACATTTTTACCGATAATCGTCTTGTATTTTTTCTTACCGTCGTAGTTACAGGTAATGACACCCGCACCGATGTTTGAACCACTGCCGATCTCTGCATCACCTATGTAACTTAGGTGACCGGCTTTGACACCGTCAAGGGTCGATTTTTTGACTTCGACAAAGTTACCGATATGGGTATCTTTGAGGTTTGAGAGAGGACGTAGATGGCCCATAGGACCGACATCAGAGTTCTCCATAACAGAGTCTTCGACAACAGAGTGTGCTTTGATGTGCGAGTTGATGATCTTAGAGTTTCCGCAAACACGGACACCGTTTTCTAAAAGACATTCGCCTTCAAACTGAACACTCTCTTCGATGTAGATCGTTTGCGGAAGCTGCATGACAACGCCTTCAGCCATCCACTTGTTGCGAATACGTTCTTGCATAATCTCTTCAGCAGACGCAAGATCGATCTTGGAGTTGACCCCTTTAAAGTACTCTTCATCAACTTCGAGCGGTTCTATGTTGATCCCGTCTGCTTTAGCCAGTGCGATAACATCCGTAAGATAGTATTCGCTTTGTGCATTGTCATTTGAGAGTTGAGGAATATATTTTTCAAGAATCTCACGTTTGAAGCTGTAGATACCTGCATTGACGTAGTTGATATAGAGCTCTTCTGGTGTTGCATCTTTTTGCTCAACAATTCGTTGTACACCATGTTTGTCAATGACCACACGCCCATAGCCTGACGGATCTTCAAGATTAAAGATCGACATCACAATAGCGCTCTTGCTCTCAACAAATCCACTGAGTGCATTAGCTGTGATCAGCGGCATGTCACCATTAAGCACCAACACCTTCTCATAACGTGGGGCTATACCCATCACTGCACCGCCGGTTCCAGGGAAGTTTTCAGTATCTTGGGTAACAAAGGTGATGTTGTCAAACTCAGCCTGCATAGATGCGATGACAGCATCTTTTTGATGTGAAACAATTACAATGACGTCATCGGTCAGCTCCAGAGAGGCTTTGATAGAGTGGTAAAGCATCGGTTTGCCACTGATAGTGTGAAGCACTTTTGCCTTAGGCGACTTCATACGACTGCCTTTGCCGGCTGCCAAAATAACGATTGAGAGTTTTTGGTTCATATCATGTACTTTATTTTTAATGCTATTTTAGCGTAAGAAGATAGATTTGAGATTAGACACCTGTATCAGGGTCTTTATAGATGCAATTTATGCATTCATGAATCTACTCTTTGGCATAATGTCACCACTAATAATAGGCTGAATAATATGGAATGTAAACACTTTGGTGAATGTGGAAGCTGTCGACTTTATGAGGGCGGCTATGAGGCGCAGCATCTACAAAAGACAGAAGAGATCAATGCACTTTTCAAAGAGCTTTACAGCGGCGAGATAGTCCCATCTTTCTCTCCTGAGAGTCACTATAGAGCACGTGCTGAGTTTAAGATCTGGCATATTGGTGATGATATCCACTATGCGATGAACCCGATGGAACGTGGGGCGAAGATGATACTGATCGAAGAGTGTCCGATGGTGATTGAACCTATTGAGACCTTAATGTGGCCGTTAATCGAAAGCATTAAAGAGCTCTCTATGGATTTTAAACTTTTTGGTTTAGACTTTTTGAGCAGTACGGATGGTGAGATCGCTATCTCTATGCTCTATCATCGTCGTCTTGACGAAGCGTGGCAAGAGCAGGCAAATGCACTGGCTAAAAAGCATAACATCAAGGTCATTGGTCGTTCCCGAAAACAGAAAATGGTTTTGGGTGAGGACTTTGTTACTGAAACATTGAACATCAATGATAAAACCTATAAGTTCAGACACATTGAAAACAGCTTCACCCAGCCTAACCCTCGTGTTAATGAGAAGATGGTGGGATGGTCACTAGAGCAGTTCAAAGGCATTACGGGCGATCTGCTGGAACTCTACTGTGGAGCAGGCAACTTTACCATCCCTTTTGCAACACAGTTTCATAAGGTCTTGGCAACTGAGATCTCAAAATCTTCGATCAATGCGGCGAAGAAGAACATGGAGCTTAACGGTGTCGAGAACATTGAGTTTATTCGTATGAGTGCCGAAGAGTTTGTACAGGCGCTTGATGGTGTGCGTGAGTTTAGACGGTTGAAAGAGATCGACCTTAAAAGTTATGAACTCACCACCATCTTTGTTGACCCGCCACGTGCTGGGATGGACGAAGAGTCATGTGGCTTTGCCTCACGTTTTGAACATATACTCTATATCTCATGTAACCCCGAGACACTCAAACGTGACTTGGAGTACCTAACCAAAACACATACCATCGAAGCCATGGCGACCTTCGATCAGTTCCCCTATACAACACACATGGAAATGGGCGTCAAACTAAAAAAGATGTAGCTTCGGCGCACCTTGCACTTCAGTTCACCGCTTAACGTACATTAGTACGTCTTCGGGTTCACTTCAGTACAATCTGCACCAAATCTACAACTTTTTAATATTTCTATTCTTCATAGGAAGAATTGTGTCGAACTCAGACTCTCCACGTGCACTAGCACGCTATCGGTCTGAGTTAAACACAACCTACACTAAATCTAAAGCTTTTTATCACTTTATTTTTGATGAGCTGGACTTCTACTACAGCGAACAACTAGATTTTGAGTCGTGCACTGGTGCGCCTTCGGTCTGAGTTTGGCACAATCTACACTAAATCTAAAACTTTAATTATATGTATGAGAGTGTCTCTAAAAACTCTGTTGATCTGTTGCAGCTTGTCGTAGTGCAAAAGATTATCTGTTCTTCAGAAAATCCTGAAGCTGTTCGGCAGGCATCGGTCTGCCTAGAAGATACCCCTGAACCTCCTCACACCCTTCAGCACGCAAAAAATCGAGCTGTTCCTGGGTCTCAACACCCTCTGCAATGGTCTTGAGCTCAAGCGCTTTGGCCATAGAGATAATGGCTCTGACAAGGGTGGCTTCGCTTTTATCCACGATAACATCTCTAATAAAAGACTGATCGATCTTGAGCTTGTCGATCGGAAAACGTTTCAGATAACTTAAAGATGAATAGCCTGTTCCGAAATCGTCGATAGAGAGACTGATACCTGCTTTTTTGAAATCATCTAAAGATTTTCGCACTGAGTATTCGTTATCAATCAGGATACTTTCCGTGAGCTCGAGTTCGATGTACTTCGGCTCCACCCCTGTCTCATGAATGATGTCGATGACGCTTTGTGCAAATCCCTCTTCCTTAAATTGACGCGATGAAAGGTTCACCGCCATGGTGAAAGGTGTCAGACCTTGCTCTTGCCAGCCCTTTGCCTGCAAGCAGGCAGTACGAAGGATCCATTCCCCCATCGGTACGATAAGCCCTGTCTCTTCGGCAACAGGGATAAACTGAGCTGGCGATATCAATCCCTCTTGCGGATGCTGCCATCGCACTAGAGCCTCCACTCCGGTCATGACGCCACTTTTGAGGTCTGTCTGCGGCTGATAGTGAAGAACAAGTTCTCCCTCATTGAGGGCACGTCTCAGACCATTGTGCATTGATAGATGCATACTGGCCCGGTCGGTCATCTCTATGCTGTAGCGTTGATGATGGCTTGGTCCCAGCTCTTTTGCCCGGTTCATCGCCGTATCTGCATTTCTAAGTAGGTTATCGATGTTACTGTCGTCAAGCGGATAAAAGCTATATCCGATACTAAAGGCAACGAAGAGTTGATACTCCAGAATAGCAAAAGGTACTTTGAACCGATCAGTAACGGACTGTATCACATGCTCGATCTCATCTACATCTACGAGTCCAGGGATGACAACGGCAAACTCGTCTCCGCCGAAAAGCGCGACAGTATCGCTCTTTCTGAAGCTCTCTTTTAGTCTTTGCGCCACCGCTTGCAGAAGCAGATCTCCGACCAGATGGCCCAGAGTTTCATTAACATTTTTGAAATAATTTATGTCTATGAACATGACACCGACAAAGCGGCTACTCCTATCAGCTATACGACACTCCTGTTCAAGACGATCTTTGAACAGTGTACGGTTAGGCAGCCCGGTTAAGGCATCATAGTACGCCATATGCGTGATTCGCTCCTCGGCATGCTTCTGTTCCGTCACATCTTCGGCCACAGAAGCCACTCCGAGTACTTGCCCCTCCTCATCTACAAGAGGCGTGTTATACCATTCACAGATAATGACATTCCCCTCTTTGGTCATATTTTCATTTGTGTTTCGGTAGCCGCCTTCTCCTGACAAGAGGTCCGCCCATATTTCAGACACCTGGCTTTTGACATTTTCGGGAATGATGAGATCCATGGCCGCACGCCCCTTTGCCTCTGCTTTGGTATAACCGAAGATTCTTTCAGCAGCGGGGTTCCACTCCGCAACATTGAAATCAGTGTCCCATTCAATGATGGCAAGAGGGCTTTGCTCAAAATGGAGGACAAATCTCTCCGTCGCTATTTTAAGCGCCTCTTCGGCGTGCTTGCGCTCGGTAATATCGCGATCAATACCGCGATAGCCCATCAGCGTTCCCGCTTCGTCGACAATCGGCACGCCGCTGGTCTCCATGATCACTATCCGGCCATCTTTATGGCGGTTGGTATTTTCCAGACCTGCAAACGGACGGCGTTCTTTTACAATAGCGGCGAACTCTTTTGCGATACGTCCGGCTTCCTCTTCAGGCATCAGTTCAAGCGGTGTTTTTCCGATGATCTCATCGGCTTCGTATCCTAGGAGCTCTTTGATCTTCGGGCTCGTATAAACATAGCGCATGCTTGCATCAACTTCCCAGATCCAGTCACTCGAACTTTCTACCATGGAGCGGAACCGGGCTTCGCTCTGCACCAAATCTTTCTTGGAAAGTACAAGTATCTGCTCTATACGACGGGTTAGTAAAAAGAAAAAAAGAAGTAGTATTCCGCTGATAGCGATTCCCAGTCCGACAGTAAATAGGATATGGTGAATACTGTGTTTTTTTACGGCTGTAACATCGCGAAGAAAGAGTATCTTACCAATCTCGAGATCGGTCTGGCCCGCGTCGGTAAGTGGTAATGAGTAGGTTTCGAAGATGCGTTCATCCCCCGATAGCTCCATTATCGTCGGGTCGAGGTTGCCACTTTCCATGAGGCGTTTAAGTATTGTCGCATTACTTTCCACGACTGTCGTGAAAGCTATGACTGACTCCGGCATGAAGTCCCATTCTGCTTTGCGTCCCAGCATCTTCATGCCCGCTTCCCAATCTTTCGGAGAGAGGATTCGCTTATCTATAATGACATACAGATCGAGGTTGATCACATCTTTAATACGCTTGTAAAGGTGCTCTATCTCTTCTCCCAGCTCCACGTAGCCGATCAGCTTCTCATTTTCATACCAGGGGAAAACGACTCTTAAGGTATAAAGGCCCAGCGGGCCGATCTCTAAAGCTGATGCGGGCTCGCCTGTCGCCTCTGCCTGCAGTGCGGAAAAACGGTTGATTCTGTCGCCGTAACGGTCGGGCTGGTGTACACGTAAAAAGTTGACCCGATCAGGCCGATGGAAATAGAAGTGGGTAATAGAGTACTTTTCGCGAAGAGTAGTGAAAAGTGAACCGGATTGTTTTAGTAAAGCATCCCGGTCGTCGGCCATCATGGCGCGCTTCAGCTCAGGATTACCATCGATGATCTCCAGCGCGGCAGAAAGTTTTTCAGTATCTATTTTTACGGCAGTATCCAAAGCACGCTTTGCCGATAAAAACTGTTCACCTACAGCTTTTTTGGTGTGACCTTTTTCTTGATTTATGAAACTAGAAATAAATCCTGAAAACAGTATCACTAGAACTAACACCAGCGGAAGTAGAACGGCCTTTTTAAGGCTAAAAGCAGGTAACGGTATCTTTTTCATGAAAACCAACTCTCCTTTACCATAGTCTGAATAGTTTCGTTTCAAATATGAAATAGTATAAGTTCTTATACGTTAAATGTAGTTTAAACAGATGTTTATTGCATTGTATAAAGAGGTAAGGAATGTAGGTCTTTTTGTTAAGCAGTTAGCACACTTAGCTCTTGATTCGGTATTGGAACCCGTTGACTCACTCTTTAGGGAAGGCATTATGATCGAAGATTAAAGTAAGAACATTTATAAATTATGTCCTATAGACCAGGGCTTTGTCGTCTTCATCTCTGGAAGCGATAGGGAGTGGCTAATGGCATATTCAGAACCAGGGTATGACAATTAATACATTAATAGTCATATACATGTTCTATCGTGAGGTTCTCATCAACTATTTTGAGTAATGTTTGACTTAAGGCAGGTACTGTAGTTATTACGGCAACTCTTTTTTTACTTGCCTGTGAAGGTATGGGTTGCTCAAATAAAATCTGAGTATTATCAATATTGAAGTTATAAGTGCTGTTAACTAACAAAGTCAGCAATATTGCTGAGTTGTTACCAGCAATCTCAAGGAATGATATACCTTTTTTAGCCAAGCCAACTACGGTTGGGTTGAATGCTGCATATCTAGGTACTCGTAACAGTACGGTGCCATTGTTTAATCGACTTAAAACTTTAATCGAGTTAGTGTTGATCTCCTCTGGTAAGGTGTTTACAAGAACTACAGTTGTTAATAAGGCTTCTTCATACATTGTCTGCGTACCAAGTTTTATAAGCTTGGCATAGGCTATTTTGACCAATAACTCTGATGTTAAGATATATTTTCGTTCTAGCTTTCTTAAAAAGTTTGGTCCGAAAAAGTTTGTTTCACTCCAGAGTTGTACCAGTCGTGATTGAAAGTCAAAGTCATACCAAGGTGTTGTTCGTATGAAGTCAACATAGTCTTGCGTGAATCTGTAGTTGAATCTATCCTCTTGTGTTAAAGGCTCACTATCAGAGGTATCGGTAACTCTTCCTATGATGTTTTCATACCATGCCTTTAAGGCATATTCGGCACTAGCACTTACGCCAATGACTTTTATCATCAAATGGTAATCACTGTTATATTCGAAATTATTTTCGATTGTATGACTGACAATTGCGTAACTATCCCAGATCTGGTCAATATGTGTCATATATGGAAATGTAGTAGCGGTATGGTTTTTAAAGTAGTTGGCTTGTTCCGCAGGACTGTGCACTAAAAACCACTCTGGATAGGTTAGAAAGGTCTGGTCCGGAGCTCTTGTGTCTTCAACAGCTGTTATTGGGTTGGAATTTTTTAGTAACCAACTTTTATGAGTCGTTTCTTCTTCCACATAAGGCAGTGTAGACTTTTTACTATTGTTAAAAACATATATTGAACTAGCAATTACAATACAAACCAGTGTTAAAATTCTAAGTCTATGCAAAATCAACCCTTAGTAAAAAGTAGTAAAGTGTTGTCAGAAGGATCATTCTCTTGTAGAATTCTCTTTCTAGAATCGACAAACCCAAATTCAGCAAGATGTTGACACCACATTTCTATAGATTGGAAGTTTCTGAACTCTTCTAAATTATATTCCCATGATTCATTTAGGCCTAAGTTAAACACGGTGTGTACCAGTGAGACAAAATGGTCCATGTTGGCAGTTGTCACATCATGATCTCTCAAGATGAACTTGCCGCCCGGTTTTAAAACCCGTTTAATAGATGCAATAAAGTCATCAAGCTTTTCAAGAGGGGCATGGTGTAATCCAATGTAGCAAGTAACCAGGTCTAGACTAGCACTGGGGATCTCCTCTTCAGATATGCGGGCATAATCATTTAAGTCGATGTAAGTACCTATCTTCTTGATTTGGCCTCTTTCAAAGAGTTCGCCAAGAGAGTTGTCTGGTGCTGTATCACTAAGTAAATAGGTCTCTCCGCTCAGCTCTATATACTTTTGCAAATCACTGATGTATCTGCCGGTAGAACCAATTTCAAGATAACCATTAACTGATTTCTGTTCTCCAAGAAGTTCTAGTGTCTGTTTCGTGATCTCTTTTTTCTGTTTTTTCAACGCTGGAAGCGCATAGGTTAGCTCCGATAGAAATGGTTTGATCTGTGGAAGCCTAGTTTGAACAAGGTGATAGATCTCTTCATCATTTTTCCCCTCGGCACAGGCTTCTTTGATAAGCGTATGAAACTTCTCTTGAGGGTATAAATGGAAGATGACTTGTAAAAATCTATAAAAGTCATCACTGGACCTTGTCTCTGAAAAAACATGTTTAAATATTGATGAGGTCTCTGTCATGGTACTTTCCTTTGTCTGATAGTAGGTATCCCAAATGATATTTCTAAACTTAAACGTTGGGTCTACTTTTCTTTTTAGTTCAAAAAGCTTGTTAGCGTTTGGATAAGCCTTATGAAATTGTTCGGGTGTTGCATGTGCTTGATACGGTAGGTAATAGGCACCATTAACCGAAATAACGGCATCTATAAGCTCTCTTGTCCAGATAGCAGTCTCGGTTTTTGCATATTTGTCTGTCTTTTGTTTGTAATAAACGACAAAAGCAAAGACCTCTTCACGTGCCCAAGCCAAATAGCTGCCGCTATCGGCTTTTGCATGTCGCACTGAGACGTTAATAACATTGACGTCGTAGCGCTGAAAGATCTCACTCATAGATGAAGAGAAGGTTTCAAACTGTTTTACCGGAACAAAGTATTCAAGCAGTACATAGGTACTGTGCTTTCTGGATTTTGGCTCTAATTCAGTGACATCATAGCCCGCTTCATAGTTTTTCCAACGAACTTTCTTACCGGCAAAGACAATAGGGTCAACAATAAACTCCCGTCTCCACTTTCCAAAAGGTGTTTCTGAAAATGCCCATAAAAAATAGCGTTCAAGTGGATAGGCGTCTCTTAAGGGCATGAGACGATGTTTGGTGTTTGTCTGTTTGTCTGTCTCAACCCAAGTAACGGCATTCATTCTTTCATAATATGGCGGATAGATGTCTCCGTTATGGAAAATTGATGCTGGTTCGTCTCGTATCTCTTTGAAAAAGTACGCATAATAGTCTTTACGGGACATCTTTTTCGATACACGTTCAATTTTTATATTATCAGATAAAGATAATTCAGCCTGAACGATTACACCTAAGGCATTGTAGCCGCCGATAGCACCATAAAACAGTTCGGAGTTTTCATGTGGTGTAGCGTGAATTAGTGATCCATCAGCTAACACTAGGTCAATAGAGTTCACTGACAAGATCATGGGACCTTGCCCGATATATCGACCATGTACATTAACACTTAGTGACCCGCCAACAGTAAAGTTCGCGTAGGTCTGCATGATCTTAACACTAAGGTCATAGGCATCAATATACTGCTGTATGTCACACCATCGTATGCCTGCTTGAACTTTGATGCTCTTCTTCTCTTTTGAAAACTCTACAACATTATTCAAACTACGCATATCGATGTGAAGACTTTGTCGGCTCGCAGTCTGTCCGCCCATGCTAAAGCGTCCGCCACCTATTGAAATAGGTCTGTCCGCTGTTCTAACAGCCTCTTGGAGATCTTCAATGTTTACTGGTCTTATCACTTGTGCAACGATGATTGGGTTTAAGCCCGTGACATCATTGACGAAGCGTTCATCTGTTTTAACATGAGGTATCTTTTCAGCATCATCATTTTGATAATAATCTTCTTTTTCTCCAAAGACGGGACCAAATCTATTTGTAAATACACCTCCTTTTTTTAACCCTAGTTGATATAGAAGCCATAGCGGCCCCAATATTGGAACAAGGGTGACCAGTAAAAAGAGTCCAGACTTATTACTATCGTGCAGGCGCTTAGTGGCTGTACAAATCAAACCCCAAAAAAGCAGTGGATAAATAAGGATGGTATAGGAATATCCTATTAAAAAATCGATACTGCAAAATGCAATATAAAATGCCAACCAAATAAATAGTTGTGTGGTCCAAAAAGTGAGTCGATCAACTCTTCCTCTTGTTGTAAAAAGTAAATAGCTCACGGGTAGTTTCTTATTAAATTGCATTAGCACTCCAATATATTAATTCGTACGATTATATGTAAATTGACTTAGCTCATTCCAATGTTGTTTTGTAAACAGAAAAAAATCAATATAATTTTTTTTTAATCCTATTTTTTGTGATTAAATGTAACATTGGAGTGTAGATTATAAATAATATGAATAATAAAAAATCATGCCAAGTGAAAAACCTGCTTATTCTCATTTATGAGTATGGTAGTAGATGTGAATGAGGAATAGGATGGAGGATAAATAAAAGTGGTTTAAATGTTACTATGCCCCAAAGACCAAGGCTTTATCATCCTCTTTTTGATATTCGCTCTGCAGGGTGACATGGGTAATGTCATAGGATTTTTTGATCTTCTCTTCAACCGCAGCACAAACCCGCGTCACCTCTTCAAGGGAAAGATTCTCTCTGAAATCGATGTGCGCCTCTAAAAAGATCTCATGGTCATTTAACTGCCAGATGTGTAGATGGTGAATATTATGCAGTTCAGGGTGTTCGTTTGCTACTTTTTCTATAGCAGCAAGATCGATGTGTTGAGGTGTGAATTGCATTAAGATGCCGGTTGACTCTTTTAGAATCGCAAAGGCTGCATAGATCAAATAGACGGCGATCAAGATCGAGACAAGCGGATCGATCCAGTAGAATTGAAAGTAGTACATTGCCACGCCACCGATCAAAACGGCGACAGAGGTCATCACATCGGTCAGCAGATGAAGATAAGCGGAACGGACGTTTATGTTGTGCTGTGCATCCTCTTTAATAAGCAGGACACTGGCTGCATTAAGAACGATACTCAACATCGCAAGCACGATGACGATGATCGTACCGACCGGTTCAGGGTTGATAAATTTTTGAAGCGCTTCAACGATCAGGTAAAACCCGATACCGATCAGTATGGCAGCGTCAAAAAATGCCGCAAGGATCTCTGCACGTTTATAGCCAAAGGTCTTTGTATGGGTTGGTGAGCGTCTTGCCATACGGTTGGTCACATAGGTAACGATAAGTGTAATAACATCGCTAAAGTTGTGCAGCGCATCGCTTAATAGGGCAAGTGAGCCGGAGTAGATACCGCCGATGATCTGTGCGATGGTGATGATGACATTTAAGATTATGGTGATGAAAAGCCGTGTGCCTTTGACTTCGTGGTGATGGTGGTGATGATGTTCGCTCACGCTATATCCTTGTCATATGTTTTGAATTATGATGACGTTTTAAATTATTTTATATCATAACTACAAAGTGTTAAAAGGGCAATAATGTTGCAAAATGAACGTGTGCGTAAGGCCTGCAAGATGGGAGAGATCTATCTTACAGTCAAAAGACCTAAACCTGAGTATCGACGATGGTGAGTTTGTTAGTTGAAGCGCTAAAAGTGCGCAGCGCTTTTTACTTCTCTAGCCAGAGTGAGCATATTGGACTCTTTTGAGAGTCACCCATATACTCAACTGTCGCTATTATTTAATAAACTCAACGACCTCGTCAAAAGGCAGTCGTAATTGTGAAGATTGCTCCTCTATTCTATACCCAAACGGTAAAACGATAGAGAGTTGATACTTGTTTGTATCTAACTCTAAGATCTCTTCTACTTTCGCTTTGTCAAAACCTTCGATCGGACAAGAGTCAATGCCTACAAATGCTGCTGCCGTCATCATGTTTGCTGCGGCTATGGCTGTCTGTTTTGCTGTCCAGGCATAGATGTTTTCATCCGAACTCAAGACCTTTTGCAGATGCCCGGCGTACAGCTCCATATAAAAATCAAGTGTCTCCTGCGGCATCTCTCTTCTTCTGAATCTTTTTTCGGGAATACCGCTCTCAACTTTGACATTCTCAATACCTGCCAAGACAATAACAAGGTGCGAACATGAAGTCACCTGAACCTGATCCCAACAGGCCGGTCTGAGTTTTGCTTTGAGCTCTTCATTGGTAATGACCAGGAACTTCCATGCTTCCATACCAAATGATGATGGCGACTTGCGGCCTGCTTCTAAAATAAAGCTGATCTCTTCATCAGGTATTTTTTTAGTTTCATCAAACACCTTGCAGGCGTGTCTAAAATCCATCGCTTTTGTAAACCCATTTGTCATCTTGATTTCCTTTTATCTGTTGTCTATGAAATTTCTATGCAGTGTCGCATTGAATTTTTCTACTTCTGCATCTACATTCAGATCGCCGCTAAATACATCGTGTATGGAGTATGTTTCTAAAGGTTTCGCACCGCAAAATTGGAAGGTCTTATGAACAGCAACATTCGCTTCATCTAACGACAATCCATCAAAGAATCCCTCTTTATTGCTAAACTCCGTTGTCGGGCAGTTGTAGGTCAGACTCAGCATGTACTTTTTATCTTGCATTAATCCGCCGCTGCCGTATTTTTTAGAAGCGTCATCTCTGCTTCTTCCATCACTTTGATACGTTACTGTCTGATAACCGGCTGAAAAGATCTCATCGAAATATTTTTTTGAGATCCAAGGCAGACCCATCCAGTAAACAGGGTACTGAAAGAGAATATAATCCGCCCATGCAAGTTTTTCAACTTCTTCCATGATGTCATAATCACTTTCGATGACCGTGTTCTTGACACTGAAACCATTGCTTGTAAAAAACGCATTGGCCGCATCAATAAATATCTGTGTTAATTTACCTTCTGCTACGACATCATATTTTTGATGGCCGTTAATGATGAGTACATTTTTCATCGTATTCTCCTTTAGGCTTTTTCTAATATCTCTACAATAGTCTCTTTTGAATAAAGATCACCCATTCCCCACAGCTTTGCCAATTCACTGGCATTGCTCGCCAAGGCTTCGATGCCTTCTTTTGGAATATTTGCATCTTGCAAGCGTATAGGTGAACCTATCTTAGCAAACCAAGCCTCTAGTCTTTCTATGCCCGCATCGGCACCCTCAACACCAAACACCTCTTTGGCAAAGCGTTCAAACTGCGCAGGATTTTGGTTGTTGTACCATTTCATCCAGGCAGGGATGACAATAGAGAGTCCTGCGCCATGGGCGACATTGTAGAGAGCGGAGAGGGCATGTTCGATCATATGGTTTGGAAAGCTTCCGCCTGCTGTTCCTGCCGGTGTCAGACCGTTTAGTGCCTGCGTTGCTACCCAGGCAAACTCGCCTCTTGCCGCATAGTTGTTTGGATCTTCCAGCAGTATCTCTGTCGTCTCGATGACACTTTTGATAATGGACTCGACAATCCTGGAGTTGAAATTCGGGTGTGTTGAAGCAGTGAAATAGATCTCAATACTGTGGGCAATGATATCGACAGCCGAGTAGGCCAGATACTCCTGAGAGACCGTCGCCATCAGTTCAGGATTGATCACAGAGACAACCGGGTTGACCAAAACTGAAGAGATTGAGTACTTCTGTTTTGTCGCATCATTCATAACGACGGAATTGCCGTTCATCTCACTGGCTGTTGCCGCCAGTGTCATAACGGTAAAGACGGGCAGGGCTTCGGTGATCTGTGCTTTTTGGATGAAAAAGTCCCATACATCGCCGTCATATTTGGCACCGGCCGCAATCGCTTTGGCCGAGTCTGCAACAGAACCGCCTCCGACACCGAGAACGGCCTGAAGTCTGTGCTCTTTGGCTATCTTTATACCGTCATTGACTCTGCTGAGAAGCGGGTTGCTGACAACCCCGTCCAACTCTTTATAGTCAATGCCGTTGTCCTGAAGTGACTTGATCGTCTTATCATAGAGACCTATCTGTTTAATACTTCCGGTTCCGTAGACCAGTAAAACAGCTGTTATGCCAGCCTCTTTGATATGTTTACCTATCGTACTCTCTTTTCCTCTTCCAAAATCGATCTTGGTAGGATTGTAATAGGTGAAATCATTCATTTGCATCCTTGAAATATTAGGTGCAAGATTATATGCCTAAATCCTTAAATTGGGTGGCTGAAAATATAAACACGTTAAAAATCAGCATTTACGAAGGTGTCAAATAACTAAAGGGCACCTCTAAAGTTGTTAATCTGTAGGTGCTTTTACTTGTAACGTCGAGATCAATACGTGGACGTTGTTACAAGAGCAGGGTGTCCTTACAACCTAAGAACCGGTAGCTCTCATAGTAATTAACAAGTTTTGGTTTAGTATATGATCTGCAGAGACTTTGCCACTAATTTATAGTGTTTAACTTTAATACCTGACTAAACAAGTAAGGTTAGTTGACTATAAGTTGAAGTCGCTATATTATTCCTATATAACTATTAGATATTATTATCTAATAAAGGAAAAATTATGGCACAATCTTGCCCACTTGCATTTCGTCAAATTGATGGAACCATTGCACGTCTTAATGCACTCTCTGTATTTTTACTGTTGTCTCTGTCTGTTGTTGTCTCTAATCCACTGATATTACTTTTTTTAGGACTTGATTTTATGATTCGCCTCTATGGTAATAAAAGTTTTAGCCCGATATTCCAAGTCTCAAAAGCATTAAAAAAGGTCCTTGGGCTTAAATCAGTAATGACAGATGCGGGTGCAAAACGTTTAGCGGCACATTTCGGACTCTTCTTTGTATTTGTATCACTAGCGGCTAACTTAGCGGGTTTAACTGTTTTGATGTATTCGGCAGCAGCCGTTTTCCTCTTTTGTCTTTCACTGGAGTTGCTGTTTGGTTACTGCATAGGTTGTAAGATCTATTTTATTTATCGTAAATTTGTGCCAGAGCGTCTGTGATGGCCGGTATCTCAACACGTGGAATCTATGGTTTAGCTGCGATGCATGTACTTTCACACGCACCGCGTAACCGTGCAATGCAGATCAAAGAGATCGCAGCGATGACACAGGTCTCGCACTCCTATTTGGAACAACTCCTCTCGGCACTTCGTAAAGGCGGTCTTGTGACCAGTATCCGTGGTGCTAATGGCGGTTATAAACTTGCGCACCCTGCACATGAGATCACTGTACTTGAGATCATAGAGATCCTAGAAGGTGCACTTTGTAAGATAGAAGGGAATGTAGGTGCGAGTGTGATACTGGAGTACTTTTGGGCAGACATACATGAAAAGGTCAAAGGACTGTTTATGCTAAAACTCTCGGAACTCGATCAGGCTTTTCAACCTTATCATTACGATATCTAAACAAAAACACAATTTTTAACCAATTAATTTTCAATTTCAATTCCTATTCAGTTTTCTTATAGTAACTTAGTACTATCAAGTATGAAAGTAACGTTATGAACAATTCTGAAATCCTTCTTCTCTCTCTTGCTATTGCAATATTAGTAGGATTAATACTCTACTCTATGTATTTAACATACAGTAGTTCAAAAATAAAATCTGCAGCGTCACAGGCAGAGTCCCTTAAAAATATGCTTAATGAGTATGCTCAAAAAGTACAAGATGATGAGTCTACTATAGATAAGAAATTTGAGTCTGAAGATATTGCCATTCCGACTAAAGTGTATCCGAAATATGACAACTCCAGAGCGGTTGATGAGATGGGCCTGACACAAGAAGATGCAGACAGTTTTGTCCATGACCTTGTAAAAGCGATAGAATCTGAAATACCGCGTATAGAAGCGGCGATTTTGAGCTCTGATCATAAAGCAGTTGAAGAGATCGTTCATACTATTACAGGTTCTTCATCTACTCTTGGTTCAGGTGGAGTCTCATCAGCATTGATCAGCTTTTATACAGCTGTTCAACACCGAGACAGCCTTCAAAAACTCTATATCCACCTGCAAAATGTAAAGTACTACCTTGCAGAGTTGCGAGAGCAATATAACGTTGAATAAAATTGAACTTCTGTGCAGTGGTCACATCCTCTCTATTCAGAAGTTTCAATAACGCTATCAATAGATAAATATCAGCCAGCATCTCCTCAAAATAGTGCCATTTAAATAAACATAAATATTAACAGTGTAGAATGTACTATTAATATAGGGCACCTCTAAAAATTATAAACTAGAAGATATGTTATTTATCTACTTAAAATAAGGCGAAATGTGGCTAAAAAGAAGAGACAACTAGACCATGATGATTCACTTTTTGAACAGTATGATTTTGACGATCTAAAAGAAGAACTAAACATTAATGCTTTGGCAAAGCTGCAAGCCAGAGAAAACAAACCTCCAACCGATAGCCAATATTTTGATGTGAACGAGCAGAAGATCACCACCTTCTTTGCAGACAAACTCTCTATGGTCAAGCAAGAGATCTATAAAAAAGTAGCTTCGTATGACCATATGGCAATGCGTGTCAGTGATATTACTACGATTTTGGCTGAAGCAAAGTATGCGAGTGAAGAGTTTATTCAAAATATCACCACCTTTCAAGAGGGTGCCAAGCAGCGTATTAAAGAGGTTAAACAGGAATACAGTATTCGAAAAAGTGACCTGGAGAAGTTTAAACATAAAAATAACATTACCAGAGAAGCTTCCTATCCTCATTCAAAGGTGTTATATATTGGTATTATTATGTTGATCCTGCTGAGTGAGACATCGCTGAATGCCTACTTTTTTGCCAAAGGCAATGAACTCGGTCTTATCGGTGGGGCAGCGCAAGCACTTATCATCTCACTTATCAACATCACTTTTGCTTTTTTCCTTGGCGGATATTTGGTTAAAAAACTCAATCTTATTAAAAAATCCCCTGTATTAAAATATGGTGTTCTTGCGACACTGGTCGTTGCTATTATCGCAATTTTCTTTTTTAACTTGCTTGTTGGCCATCTCCGGGTTGCCTTAGGTATAGACCCGGATAATGCTTATGTCAATTCAATTATCTCATTTGCACTAAATCCGTTCGGTTTGAACGAGTTTGACTCTATCATCTTAGTCCTTGTCGGGCTTCTATCATTTTTAATCGCATTTACCGACTTTTATAAGATGGATGATGAGTACCCGCATTATGGTGATCTTGACCGTAAATATCAAGAAGCACAGATGGACTTCTCTGAACTTAAAGAGGAGCTTCTCTATGAGATAGAACGCAGCTCCGCTTCTATCTTGAACAAACTCGAAACTCGTCAGATGACAGCAAAGGTCATTATGCAGGAGCTGATGGAAGTGCCTATTTTCAGACAAAAGCTGCAAGACCACTTTAAAGAGTACTACCACTATCTCAATAACACATACAATGCGATGCTGGGTCTATATCGTGAGGTCAACAACGACAACAGAACAGATGAAGCACCGGCCTACTTTAGAGAACGTGTTGAACTCGATGAGGACCATGTCATCACGATCGTTGATGACAAGTTCAAAAAAGACCTTGTACAGTATCAAGATGCCGTATTGGAACTGCCTCATATTATCGGTGAGCAGAAACTTAAGATCAATGCAACACTTAAAAGTGTCATCACTGCACTCGACAATGAGTCTGATATGGAAGTGAAAAATGGCTAAAAAA
Organism: Sulfurimonadaceae bacterium; assembly: GCA_049672605.1. GTDB lineage: Bacteria > Campylobacterota > Campylobacteria > Campylobacterales > Sulfurimonadaceae > Sulfonitrofixus. The sequence continues at coordinate 27,050 of JBATWM010000082.1, read as the reverse complement.
AGACGATCTAAAAAAGCCAAAAGTGACAAAGTCGGCTATATCTTGATAGCTGTGGTTGTTGCTATCTTGCTGGCAATAGCTGTTTTTATCGTTATGAACCGTGGTGTAGAGGTAGATAAAGAGAGTATGTGTCGCAGTGACGGTGCTTTTGATCGACATATTATTATTTTAGACATGACAGACAACTATAACGCCATACAAGTTCAGCAGATAAAACATATCATTAAAAACATCGTTGACAACTTAGCTGTGAGCGAACAGTTACAACTCTATTTTATTAACAACACTATGCCAAGTGAGATGAAAGCAGAACTATCGCTTTGTAATCCAGGTGACGGTGCCGGTAAAAGTGAGATCTACTCTAATCCGAAACTCTTTAAAAAACGGTGGGACAAACGTTTTTATACACCGCTTATGGCAAAGATGAAAGATCTCTCAGGTGATTATACCAGTACAACCTCACCGATTTTAGAGACGTTACAGGCCGTTAACAACATCGCATTGCCTTATGTTAGAGAGGACAAACGCAGATATAAAGTCACCCTTATCTCTGACATGATCCAAAATTCTGATGAGCTCTCATTTTTCAAAACGAGAGCCTCTTCATTGGCACATTTCGTTGATTCTCCCGGTTATATCAAAACGCGTACAGACCTTGAAGGTGTCGATATAGACATTGTTATTGTAAGACGTGATCAGTTTGAGTCGTTGCAATCAAGAGACTACATCGATTTTTGGGTCGAAGTCCTTGACAGCATGAGTGCAAATGTTGAAAACATTAAGTTGACAGACGGATAATTATGAAAAACAGAAGATTGAAAAGTGGGTTCTTAGCAAAGGTACAGATAAAATATCTCTTTCTCGTCGCCTTGGTCAGTGGTGTTTTTTTTATTTTGTTGGGTGGGTTCACTGACAAAACCTACCTCTCGATTTTGTTGACTATCTCTGTTATGATCGTCTATTTTCTTGTTGGGCAGAAAATTGTTGAAAGAGAGTTGTTGACAAACGAGCAGTTTGCGGACAGTAACTACTACCTTGGTTTCTTGTTTACGTTGATCTCTCTAGCAAGTTCACTTTATATACTCTCTAACGGAAACATGGAAGGCGGTTTCTTAACACGCCTTATCGGGCAGTTCGGTATTTCGATCTCGACAACGATCGTCGGTCTGTCTCTGCGGATATATCTACTGAGTTTTAGCCCCAATATCGGCTCAAACATTGAGAGTTTTAATCTAATGATCATGGAAAAGCTCCAGAAGTTGAATGACCATATCGGCCATAGCATCGATCAGACAAAGACCTTTTCGAATGTTATTGATGAAAAGGTCAACCTCTTTATCGACCAGACCTTGAAATCTGTAGAGAAGTATAATGAACGTCTTGTAGAAAGTCTGGATCAACACTCTGTTACCAATATCTTTAGCAAGATCTATGAAGATATGGATGCAGTACATACTAAGCAAGAAGAGCGTGTTGATGAGATCTATAAAAATATTACGAACTATCATCAGCGTTACGAATCACAAACGCAAGCCTCGGTAAAAGCATTTCAAGAATCGATCAATGACAGTGAAAAGTGGATTCAGGAATTTAATGACAGCATGGGTAAATCTGCAGGAAGTATCGCAAACTCAAACAGTGAAATGCGAAAAGTAATTCATAACTTTGACGACTTTGTACGTGGACTTCCTAAGCTCTTTGCTGAAGTTAATACCCTTTTTGAACAGAGTTCTAAAACCCTTACTTCTGATCTCGAAGATAAAAACCGTGCGTTGATCGAAAACTTTATTGAGCAGAAAGATCTTCAAAACAGGATATTGATTGAACGTGTTCTTGGTGAAAATCAGAAGGTTATAGATAGTTTTGTACGTAACGGCGAAAATCAAAACAGTGATATTATCAAAAAACTCAACAGTGTCAATGAAGAGGTTGTCGCAAGTTTTATTCAGTCGCGTGAATCAGGTAATGATAAGATCATCAATGACATCATGGTTCTAAACAACAAAGTTATACAATCTGTAGGCTCACGTGCTGAGAGTGCCAATGCCAAGGTTGTGGATGCCATCATAACATCATCTACAAAAGTACTGCACTCTTTTGTCAACAACCAAGATCAGAAAAATGAACAGCTGATCCAAAAGATAGCATTTGAGAACAAAAGACTTTTAGACAGTATGGTAAAGGTGTTAGCAGAGAGCAGACCAGCTGCACCGATACAAGCAGCAAAACCAGCTGCTGCCCCTGAACAGAAGAGACCTGCAAATGAGAAGATGCGTTCACACGGTAGTGTTAAACTGCCTAAAAGCTAGAGGGATTATGTTTACTGATGCAGTTTAATGAGAATGGAAACAACGATTTTTTATTTGGTATTACCTTAACAGAACTTATTTTAATGCTCTTTTTTCTTCTTTTGCTCATCTCAGCCTTTATGAGTGCTGAAAAGTCCAGTATCATCTCTAAAGTAGAACATGAAAATGAACGTATTATCAAAGAAAACCTGGATCTACAGTTGAAAAACAAGGTCAGCCGGACGCTTTCAGAGCAGATGATAGGTTCACTGCTGCGTTTTAGACTTGGTGAAGACAAAGATCAGGAAAAAGCAAAGCAGATCTTTAAAGAGTTAAGTAACCAGACAAAACTGATCGCTGAAAATGAAGCCTTAAAGAGCAAGGTCGAAGCGTATGAGATCAATGAAAAACTTCTAAAGATGGATGAAGATTTCAAGGTGCAACTCTCCCGCAAATCTTCGCTCGTAAAGCTGCTTAAAGATATGAATTCAACACAACAGCTAGAAGAGATCTTTATTGAACTTGAAACACTACAAAAAGAGAGTGCAACGTTAAAAGTCAATGAAAAAAGACTGCGTAAAGAAAATGTACTGCTTGAAAAGTCTCTTAAAAAGCTCTCTTCGCTTTCAAAAGAGGAGTTGCTTTATGCTCAGGAAGTTCTAAAGGGGCAGGTGAGTTACTTGACACGCAGACTTAACATGGGCGGCGGTAATGAACTTCCGCCTTGTTGGGCTAACAGAAAAAGTGGCAAAGCTGAGTATATCTTTACCGTTATCTTAGGCGAATATGCTATTCGTGTAGCACCAAGATGGCCTAAATACAGAGCTAAAGAGTTACGAAAATACGGTTCGTTAGAGAAATTGTTCAATATTGATCTTAGTGTTGATGAATTTCTACAGATGACAAAGTCGATTTATAAAGATGCAGATAAAAAAGAGTGTAAACATTATCTTTATATGTTTGATGATGCACTCACAAAAGACGGTTACAAAACAAAACGTCTGCGCCTCGAAAATTATTTTTACAAATATGAAGATGCTTCAAAGATCTATGAACGTTTTTAATGAGCAGGTTTAGAATGCCTCCGCATTTTTTGCTATAAATTCTAAACACTCTTCCGCACTCTCTGCAACAACAACATCCAGCATCATAAGATTGTGGGAGAGACCAAAGTCTTCTATGATCTTGCCGTCTTGGCATAATGTGGCATCATCTGAAAGTTTTTGCTGTTGATGAACACGCTCTATCATCGGGCGACGGTCCAAAGCGTATGCATAAACCTTCTTGCCCAAGGCAGTAGCATATCCAACCTCATACACGGTACCTGAATCGGGCTCTAGGCCACGAAAAGGGTTCAGGTTAGCCATAACGATGTCACACTCTTCTATGAGCTTAACATTGGCCTCTCTGATCGTTTTAGCGACCTCATAAGGTGTACCGTCACAGACGATCTCATTATCTAGAGGAAAAAGACCTTCGAAGCCATATTGTTGGCATAGGCTTTTTAGAGCGGCTCCTTGTTCAATAGCATCTGTTTCAAAAACATCGGGTCCGGCAAGATATATTTTTAACATAGTTGACTCAATCATTCAAATTTTATTTTTAATTATAGCGCAGCGGAGACGGTTTCTGGTTAGGTTATAGCCTTCTACTGGCACATGAAATTTTATCAAGAGGTGTTCTTGATGGATGTCGGTGGTGTTAGCAGTCATACGATGTAAGCTGAGTGCAAATCGGACCCATTGCACAATTGGCTCACGATTTAGATGTATCGTACTGCAAACATAAGGAGTGTGTTATGAAAAAGAGAGTGTTGACCCTGATATTGGTCCTGGTACCTTTTTATATGAGTGGCTGTGTCGTGAAGGTCGTCCCAAAAAATGAAGATGTATATCGTGAGAGAAACATCGTTCACCATTATCCGGAGTACAAGCATGTCGTCACTAAAGAAAAACATTATGGTCATAGAGATCAGCATACGACCCATGTCAAGCAGAATAATCACAAAAAACATGCAAAGAGAGAAAAGCAGCAACCGCATACGAAAAGGATAAAAAATGTACATAATGTGAAAATCAAGCAGTACGTTAAAAATGAAAAATCAGAAAAGAGAAATCAGAACAACAAGAGTAAAAAGGAGATAAAACAAGGTCATCATGAGCGTCTGGCTGTGCGAAACAGATAAAATCGCAGTGGGTAGCACTCTTGAAAGCGATTTTAGGGCGCTTTGGTGCCCACTCAGACATTTTGGTAGAAATTCTAACTATTTCTATCAATTCGCGCTTTCAGATAGCAGATTTATGAGTAGAATTGTATATAATTCAGATAATAAATATGTTTAGGATTTCCCATCGTTAAAAAAATTGTCAAATTTGGTTCGGTTGGTGCCTTGGGCACCGTGACGAATATCTCTGTTTTTAGTGCCCTGACCTTTTTGAATATCCATTATAATGTCTCTTCACTTATTGCATTTCTTGTGGCAGTTACACAAAACTACCAACTTAACAAAAAATGGACATTTCGAGATCATAAGACAAAAACAAGAAAGAAATTCCCTAAGTATTTAGCTTTGAATTTTTTTAGCTTTTTAATTAATTTAGCCGTACTAAACATGGTTGTTTTCTATTTTGGTGATGAGAAACTTGTCCAGATTATGGGACAAATCGTCGGAATTAGTGTGGCAATGGGCTTTAACTTTCTAGGCAGTTATCTAATAATCTTTGCAAAACATAAGGAGAGTGAAATATGAGCAGAGGCATAATCGTCATCCCAACCTATAACGAGATCGAAAATATCGAGGTCATCTTGGAAAAGGTCTTTTCTCTTGACTTGGGTGTTGACATTTTAATTGTGGATGACAACTCACCGGACAAGACCTATGCCAAAGTTCAAGAACTTATCGATGCTAACACCTATGCGGACCAACTTTATCTTGTAATCAGACAGAAGAAAGAGGGATTGGGAAAAGCCTACGTTGAAGGTTTTAAGTGGTGTCTTGCACGTGATTACGCTTTTATAATTGAGATGGATGCGGACCTGTCGCATGACCCGAAATATCTGCCGTCGTTCATAGAGAACATCAAAGAGTATGACCTTGTTATCGGCTCACGCTATGTCAAAGGCGGCGGTGTTGTCAACTGGTCACTGCTGCGTAAGTTCATCAGCTTTGGCGGAAGTACTTATGCCCGTACGATCCTTGGAATCTCGATCAAAGATGTGACGGGTGGGTTTAAATGTTTCAGACGAGAGGTCTTGGAAGCAATTGACCTCGACAACATCATGAGTGCAGGGTACGCTTTTCAGATAGAGATGAACTACAGAACGATCTTAAAAGGGTTCAAGGTCAAAGAGGTACCCATTGTCTTCGAAGACAGAGTCGCCGGCAAGTCGAAGATGTCTAAAAAGATATTTATAGAGGCCCTTTTAAACGTAGTGACACTTCGTATGCATAAAAAAGATATTATTGAGGGCAAATAATGGGCAATAGAGAAAAGCTCTTTCTGCTAGTTTACACCTTCTTTAACGCGATTGCCAACCAGTTTATCAAACTTTATGCTGATGAGACTTATTATTGGGTCTGGTCGCAAAAGCCAGGTCTCTCTTATTTTGACCATCCGCCAATGGTGGCCTATATGATCAATATGACCACACTCTATAGTGATGAATCTTTTTTCGTTCGTCTACCGGCTGTACTGCTTGTATCCGCGACCGCCTATATACTCTATAAATTAGCGCGGAAAATGTTTGATGAGCATGCAGCGATTTATACGTTTTATATCTTTTTGAGCTCTGTTTTTGTTTTGGCTGCTTCGACGGTCATCGCACCGGATGTGCCTTTGATGTTTTTCTGGGCTTTAACGCTTTACAGCGGGTATATGTATGTTGAAGAAGATAATAAAAAGTATGCACTTTTGACGGGTCTTTCCGCAGGAGCAATGTTACTTTCGAAGTATACCGGGGTATTACCACTCTTTACTCTTGTTGTTTTTGTACTCATATACCGTCGTGAGCTTTTTAAAGATATCTATTTCTACCTAGCTCTGCTTATTGCAACACTTCTCTTTTTACCGGTATTGTATTGGAACTATCTGCATGACTTTATCTCATTCTCCTTTCAGTTCAGCCATGGGATTTCAGAAGAGAAAGAATTTCAAGGAAAATATTTTTATGGGTTTATCGGCTCACAATTTGCCCTTTTCCATCCTCTTTATCTCTTACCGTTGTTTTATTTTATAGTACGTGATAAAGATCGCTTTGAGCGAAAAAAAGTCTACCTTCTCCTGCCATTTCTATTTGTATTGGGCTTTTTTATCTATAACTCGGTCTATACAGAGGCTAATCCGCAGTGGGCAGCGGGTGCCTACCTCAGTGCGGCCGTTTTATTGGGGTATTACTTTGCTAGGTATGATATGAGAAAGCTCATGGCGAGTGCTCTCGTTATTAGTCTTGTCGTGTTGGTTGCATTGAAAACCCCGTTAAGCAATTATATCCCGCCGTTGAAACGTTTTCATGACAAGTTAGGCATCGTGGACAACTTTGATACAGAGATCAAAAACCTTCAATTGGACATATCGGATTATGACTATCTGTTGATTGATAATTATCACGGCTCAGACGTCGCTTATTATCTTCGTCGTAGTGACAATTTGTTGCTGCTAAGCACGGCACGTTTCTCTCAATATAATATATGGCGTCATGATGAACTGGGTATCTCGATGGATCCAGAGATCACAACGATACCTAAGTTAGGAAAGGCACTCTATATCAGTAAAAATCCTAGGTATGTAGCTGATATTCGGAAGCTTTTTGATACATACAAAGAGTTAGGCCATTATAAGAAAAAGGTGGGACGTAAAGAGTATGAGTATATTATTGCAGAGTTAGAAAACTAAAGACATTTCAGAAGTACCAACTAGAGCCTATCGACCTCTTTATCACTTAAGGAGAGGCTTGAATGATTTTCAAACAACTCCATCAAGTCATACTTGAGAACTGAAGAAAATGGGTTATTCCCAGTCTCTTACCATGTTGTGACATCTAAAACACTGTATTTGAATATTTACAAATGCTTTTTGTGATCTGTTTTGACGATTGATCATTTTCATGTTTTTATCTTTTAAGATCACTCTTGTCTCATCAATATATTTATCAATTGAGGTTGCAGTATTTGTCGCCATAGGGGCTTTGGGTTTAAGGTCTTTAGGTAGCAGTTTTTCGATATTTTTCTTATCTCCCAAAAGATCATCTATCTCTTTTTGAAACCTGTCTAATGATTCTAATGTTACCTTTTTATCATTAGACAAAAAGCCTCGCTGTACATCTAAAATGTTGTTGACAACATCTCCATATTCGTTTTTAAATCATAACCATTGGCACTTGCACTAGACACTATAAACTACCTATTAATAACTTTTTGAACATTTGGTCTCCTCATGGACATATTGAATTTAGACAATTCTACACTGATAAAAATATTTATTATATCAGATGGCTGTATGGTATAAATTGCCTTCATGGAGGTTGAGACATCAAGAAAGCACAAAATAAAGTGTTAAATAGATCACTAGATCTATGGTGTTTAGGAAGCAGGATGTAAGCGGAATAGACGATTTTATTACTGTTATCGTAAGTCTTGTGTTGAGCATACCTTGATAGATTGAGAACCGTTTACACACAATTAAATTATAGTGATGGCAATCTCTTGTTTGATGGGTTCTATGTGGGACTAGTGATCTACAGCCCCTCCAGCAGGACCAGCCACAGTCTATCTACCTCTTTGTCACTGAGAAAGAGGCTAGAGTGGTTCTCAAACAGCTCTGTCAACCCCTCTTGTTTAATACTGAGTGTATGGGCACAGTTTGGATGTGCCGGCAGGAAAGAACGAATGATGGAGACCTCCTTAGTGATCACTTCATCACAGAAAAAACAGTGTAGCTCTCTGTGTAGACGACCCTCATGTTCAAGCAGTTTTACATAGGACTCAATAGCAATACGTTTAGGGTTCTGTTTGGCCCAGGATTCAGCTGCTCTGTCTAGGAGTTCAAAGTAAAAATCACCGGTCTCTTCAGACTCTTTTAGATGAGAGTAGAAGAGGGTGACAAACTGCTGCCATGTGCGTAGTTTATGATGATCTGTAAGCCATGGGTAGCCAAGATGAAGAACATCTCGCAGCTGTCCGATAGTGGACTTGACATTGGTGATGATCTCAAAATCTATTTTGAAGCCGAGATTGATAACCCCATGCCTTGCGCCATAGAAACGATAAAGTGTATCTAAGCCGCCATTCGATAAAATTGTTACAACAAGATCTTCGTCTCTAGCGCGATTGAGACTGATAATAAAGCCCTGCATCTCTGTTTCTTACCTACACATTCATTAAGTTTATTTCCCGTAATTATAGCTCTTAAATACAAGTTTAACCTGACAGCCAGTATACTATTAGGAATTTTAGAATTTCTAAATATATCCAAGTAGCTTAAAAAATGCTTAAAATTATGAAATTCGTAAAAATTTCTTATTAAGGAATCTTATATGATGGAACATCACGATCTATTACGATCATTTAAAGATAATTGTGGTTTTGGACTTGTTGCAAACATTAAAAACCGCGCTTCTCACAAAACACTAGAGGATGCTATTACTGCGCTTGAGCGTATGATGCACCGTGGGGCTGTTGCTGCCGATGGTAAAACAGGAGACGGTAGCGGTCTTCTGCTCTCAATGCCTACAGAGTTTATGCGTCACGCCTCAAAAAAAGCAGGTCATGAACTTCCTGAACAGTTTGCGGTTGCAACTGTTTTTACTAAAGACAAAACAGAGTTGGATGTTTTAGAAGAGGTCTGTGTAGCTAATGACCTTAAGGTTGTTTATCGTCGTGATGTTCCGATAGACACCAACGCCTTGGGCGACCAGGCGATGGCTTCACTGCCAAACATAGTACAGGTCTTTATTACGGCTAACTCTATTATGGCAAACCAGCGTTTTGACGCGCTGCTTTATCTCTCTCGTAAAGAGACTGAACATAAACTGGTTGATGAAAGAGACTTCTACATCTCTTCAATGTCATCTAAAGTCCTCTCTTATAAGGGTCTTGTGATGCCAACGCACATTAAAGAGTTTTATAAAGATTTCCAAGACGAACGTTTCAAGATCTCTTTCTCGCTCTTTCACCAACGTTTCTCGACAAACACACTTCCTGAGTGGCGTTTGGCACAGCCTTTCCGTGCTGTTGCGCACAATGGTGAGATCAACTCGGTTGAAGCAAACCGTTTCAATGTTCAAGTAAAATCAGAGTCGATCAAAAGTGAGGTCTTTACGGATGAAGAGATCGCGCGTATTCTGCCGATCCTTCAACTGGGCTCTTCTGACAGTGCTTCGGGCGATAACTTTTTTGAGTTCCTTATTGCCAACGGTATGGACTTCTTTAAAGCAGCCCGTGCGGTTATCCCTGCGCCATGGCAAAATGCACCGCACATAGACCCTGAACTTCGTGCTTTTTACGAGTACCAATCGACCGTATTCGAAGCTTGGGACGGTCCGGCAGCATTCTCACTAACCGACGGTCGTTACATCGGTTGTGTACTGGATCGTAACGGTCTTCGTCCCTCTAAATATATCATCACACATGACGACAACCTTCTTATCGCGTCTGAGTACGGTGTTGTTGACATCCCTGATGAGCAGATCAAAGAGCGTGGCCGTCTTCAATCTGGTCAGATGATAGGTCTTGACCTTAAGTTTGGAAAAGTGCTTAAAGATGATGAGATTAACAACTATCTCAAATCATCTAACCCGTACATGACGTGGTTGAATGAACGTATGGTCTATCTTCAAGAACACGTTGATAACCAGTATGAAACAAACTGTGAGTTCGAAGAGGACATTACCCATCGTCAACGCTACTTCAACGTAACACATGAGATCGTAGAACAGGTTATTGAGCCGATGATCAGTGACGGTAAAGAGTCCGTCGGTTCTATGGGTGACGACACACCGCTTGCCGCATTTAGTACGAAACAACGTCACTTCTCTGACTTTTTCAAGCAGAAGTTTGCGCAAGTCACCAACCCGCCGATCGACCCGATCCGCGAAAAAGTGGTAATGAGTCTTAACACAGGTTTTGGTGAGATCCACAACATCTTAGATGAGATCCCTTCTCATGCACACCGTCTCAAAGCGATCTCTCCGATCATTACTTATGAGAAATTAGAGGTCCTTAAGTCATATGGTGATGTTAATTCTCCACGTTATGAAGACTTTTATAAAAACGAGACATTCTCAGTTGCTTATTCAACTGACCTGAAAAAATCGTTAGATGCACTCGTTGACAAAATTGTGACAGCCGTTAAAGAAGACGGTGTCCGTATTGTTGTTTTGAGTGATAAAGATTTCTCAAAAGAGATGCGTACTATTCCTATGTTGCTTGCGGTCGGTCGTCTGAGCCGTGAGTTACTTAACCAAAAAGTACGTCACCTTGTCTCTATTATTGCAGATAGCAGCGAAGTGGTCGACTCTCATGGTGCGGCAACACTGCTCGGTTACGGTGCAAGTGCCGTTTTCCCTAGTCTGCTTTTTGCATCTGCTGTTAACCGTGTCAACCAATCTAAACATCTTGATATCAGCTGTTCAGAAGCACTGAAAAATGTACATTCATCTCTTAATGCCGGTCTACTGAAGATCATGTCTAAGATGGGTATTGCGACAATAGCCTCGTATCGTAACTCGGGGCTTTTTGATGTTATGGGTCTAAGCCGTGAGATCGTAGCAGACTGTTTTACGGATTCACACTGTATGATCCCGGGTCTTAGTTATGCTGACATTGATGAACGTCTTCAAGATGCGCATGAACAAGCGTTTTATGATCGTGGATTCAGTACGATCTTCCCACTTAACATTGGTGGTTTCTACAAGTTTTACAATGGTCAAGAGTATCATGACTTTGGTCCCGACACTATTCATGCGATCCATGCGATCAGCAAGTCTGGTGATAAAAAAGATTACATCAAACTTCGTGAGATCATTAACAAACGTGGTCTGAAGTTTATTCGTGACTTTTTAGAGTTTAAATCTGACCGTAAAGCGATCGACATCTCTGAAGTTGAGCCTAAAGAGACGATCTTTAAACGTTTTGCCTCAGCTGCGATGAGTCTTGGTTCGATCTCGCCAGAAGCTCACGAAGCGATCGCGGTTGCTATGAACACGATCGGCGGTAAGTCTAACTCTGGTGAGGGTGGCGAAGATGTTGCCCGTTTTAACACGGACAAAGTCTCTAAGATCAAGCAGGTCGCATCAGGGCGTTTTGGTGTGACACCGGCGTACTTGCGTTCAGCAGAAGAGATCCAGATCAAAGTCGCACAAGGGGCTAAACCGGGTGAGGGTGGACAGCTTCCGGGTCATAAGGTCACCGGTCTTATCGCCCGCCTGCGCCATACGGTTCCGGGTGTGACACTTATCTCGCCTCCACCGCACCACGATATCTACTCGATCGAAGATCTTGCACAGCTTATCTTTGACCTTAAACAGGTCAATCCAAATGCGACGATCGCCGTTAAACTTGTTTCGACTGCAGGTGTCGGTACGATTGCAGCGGGTGTTGCCAAAGCGTACGCTGACAAGATCATCATCTCTGGTGGTGACGGTGGTACAGGTGCTGCACCTCTGACATCGATCAAATTTGCAGGTAACCCTTGGGAACTTGGTCTGACAGAAGCGCATAATGCCCTTAAAGCAAACAACCTTCGCGGCCTTGTTGAAGTACAGACAGACGGTGGACTCAAGACGGGTCTGGATGTTGTTAAAGCTGCGCTTCTAGGTGCTGAATCGTACGCATTTGGTACAGGTGTTCTTAGTATTGTCGGCTGTAAGATGCTGCGTATCTGCCATTTGAACAAATGTTCTGTCGGTATTGCAACACAAAACGAAAGACTGCGTCAAGAGCACTTCAAGGGTAACGTTGAGCAGATCATCAACTACTTTACCTTCTTGGCTGAAGATGTTCGTTCTATTATGGCTGAACTTGGATTTAAGACTATGGAAGAGATGGTCGGTCGCTCTGATGTACTTAAAGTTGTTGACGATGCATTTGCCCAGAAGTTCGACTTCTCTGCTGTACTGCATCAAGAAGAGGGTGTGAACACGGTTCAAGTGCCATTCAACGAACCGTTTGATGATAATGCCTTTGAAAAAGAGGTCTTGGAAGAGGCGAAAGAGGCGATCAAACATCCAGATCAACCTGTTCGCATTGAACGAGAGATCAAAAATGTTCACCGTAGTTTTGGTGCGCTTGTCTCGGGTGAGATCGCCCAATATTATGGTGATAAAGGTCTAAAAGAAGATACGATTAAGATCAACCTGACGGGTGTTGCCGGTCAAGCACTTGGTGCTTTCCTGATCGAAGGTGTCTCTCTGCATCTTGACGGTGTGGCTAATGACTACATTGGTAAAGGTATGAGCGGTGGTAAGATCATCATTAACCCTAAACATCAAGGTGAAGAGTTCTCTGCTGGCGGTAACACATGTCTTTACGGTGCCACTGGCGGTAAACTCTTTATCTCCGGTTCAGTCGGAGAGCGTTTCGCTGTTCGTAACTCGGGTACCTTGGCTATCGTTGAAGGTACCGGCGATAACGCGTGTGAGTATATGACGGGCGGCATTGTTGCGATCCTGGGTAAAACAGGCGGTAACTTTGGTGCCGGTATGACGGGCGGTATCGCCTTTGTCTACGATGAAGAGCACGACTTTATCGAAAATGTCAACCGTGAGCTGGTTGAAGCGATTCGTATCGATACTGACGACGGTGATGAGGCTAGACACTACCTTAAACGTCTTCTTAAAGAGTATGTCAGTGCGACAAATAGTCCTAAGGCACAAGAGATCTTAGAATCGTTCCGTGTTGAGATCCGTAATTTTTGGTTAGTTCAACCGAAAAATCTTAAGAAATTACCGTTAAATCAAGAGAAAGGGGATTAAGATGAGAAATTTCCTAACAACAAGCCGCATCGATCCATCTAAACGTTTGGTTGTTGAGCGTACAAAAGACTTTGGAGAGATCTATGAGGTCTTTAATAAAGAAGACGCCTCTTCTCAAAGTGACCGCTGTATACAGTGTGGTGATCCATTTTGTCTCAACAAATGTCCTCTACATAACTACATCCCACAGTGGTTGAAGTCTGTTGCAGAGAAAGATCTTGAATTTGCATTCAACCTCTCTAACGAACCTTCACCATTTCCAGAAGTTATGGGACGTGTATGTCCTCATGACCGTCTGTGTGAAGGTGACTGTACCCTTAATGACGGACATGGTGCGATCACCATCGGTTCGATCGAAACTTTTATCAATGAAGAGGGTTTTAAAGCGGGTCTTACACCTAAATTTCCTGGTATTACAACAGATAAAAGAGTAGCCATTATCGGTTCAGGTCCTGCCGGTCTTTCTGCGGCGACCTATCTTTTACGCGCCGGTATTGCTGTAACAGTATATGAGAGAGCTGACCGCGCGGGTGGTCTTCTTACTTATGGTATCCCGAACTTTAAATTGGACAAGAAAGTGATTGAGCGTCGTGTTAATATCTTGAAAGATGCCGGTATGGAACTCGTTCTTAACACTGAAATTGGAAAAGATATCAGTTTTGATGAGATCGCTGACAAACACGATGCTGTTTTCCTTGGTGTTGGCGCGACTAAAGCAAAGGGTGCAAGACTCTCTGGTGAACAAGCAGACAATGTCTATATGTCAATGGAATACCTTGTTGCGCTTCAACGTAAAAACTTTGGTCTTAAGTACGACAAACAGTTTGACTTTAAAGAGCAAAATGTTGTTGTCATCGGTGGTGGTGATACGGCGATGGACTGTGTTCGTACCGCTAAACGTGAAGGTGCCAAGTCTGTGACCTGTCTTTACCGTCGTGATGCACACAACATGCCTGGTTCTCAAAAAGAGTATAAAAATGCGATGGAAGAGGGTGTTGACTTTACTTTCTACGCTTCTCCAAAAGAGATCGTACTAGACGAAAAGGGCAACGCAGTCAGTGTTGAGATGATCAAAACAGTACTTGGTGCTAAAGATGAGAGTGGTCGTCAGCGAATGGAAGAGGTCCATGGCAGTGAGTTCAAGGTTAAGGCTGATGTTGTTGTTATGGCACTCGGTTTTGATCCTGAAGTACCTTCGTTCTTGGCTGAAAACGGTATTGAGACCAATGAATGGGGCGGTGTTGTGATCAATGATGATTATGAAACAACGACGCCTGGTATCTATGCCGGTGGTGACTGTTACCGTGGTGCAGACCTAGTTGTTACAGCAGCACTTGACGGTCGTGAAGCAGCACGCAAAATTATCAAGTCCCTTCTTAAATAGGGATGCAAAAATTTATTGAGGCCTGCTTTGATGCGGCTTTAGAGATTGAATCTCTTATCCGCTCAACACAGCACAGTTACGGCTGTGAACCTCAGACAACAGGTGCCGGCGGCGATGTCAGCATCGGTTATGATCTTCTTGCTGAAGAGTGTTTTGTCAAACACCTTAGTCCCTTTGGTCAGATACTCTCAGAAGAGAGTGGACAGATCGGCGAAGGCGACGACCTTATCATTATCGACCCTATCGATGGCAGTGATAACCTAAAATCAAATTTTCCCTATTATGGCGCGTCTGTGGCACTGAAACGAGATGAGAAGACGATTGCGGGAATGGTCTGTAATTTTGCCAATGGTGACTGTTTTATACGTGCAAACGGAGAACACTATCGTCGCTCTCTTTTTAGAGAAGATGAGCGTGAAGTGGTGGGTGTTAACCTCCATAGCAAAGTGGGTCTTTTTGAAAAAGCCGGGCTTCATCCGGGAGCAGCACGCGCGCTTATGGATATTGGTCTTAAGTTCCGTGCACCAGGGGCTGTTGCACTTTCTCTTGCCTATGCCCATTCGTCGAAGTATGTGATTTTTTTAGGTCGTATGCGCCCATACGATGTGGAAGCAGGGCTCTATCTGTGTGAAGATCTGCACACTTATGTTGGCGAAGATATCTTAGTTGTATCGCATAATAAGGATGTCTTCGCTAAAATACTAACAATTTTTAATTTAAGAGACACCTCTGAAAAGCTTGTATGATCTTACAAGAATTACGGTGTACCATTTTTAAGGCTAGCGAATGAATCTTTTTGACCTTTTTAGCAGTTCCAACTCATCGAAACAACAAGCATCTAAAAGCGAAGCTCCTGCACACTGGATAAAATGTCCATCGTGTCAATCATTGATGTACTACAAAGAGGTTGAAAACCAAAACCATGTCTGTCCAAAGTGTGGTTATCACCTTCGTCTAGGTGTAGATGCACGCATCAAACTTTTAGCGGATGCAGATACTTTTGAAGAGTTTGATGCAAACCTAAAACCGGTTGACCCACTTAAGTTTGTTGATAAAAAATCGTATGCTAAACGTGTAGAAGAGAGTGTCAAAAAGACAGGCCGCCACTCTTCTGTTGTAAGCGGCGAGTGCGAGATCAACGGTATTGGGACACAGCTCGTTGTTTTCGACTTTGGTTTTATGGGTGGTTCTCTCGGTTCAGTTGAAGGTGAGAAGATCGTTCGTGCCATCAACCGTGCTATAGAGAAACGTCAAGGTCTTATTATCGTCTCTGCTTCAGGCGGCGCGCGTATGCAAGAGTCAACGTTCTCTCTGCTTCAGATGTCAAAAACATCTGCTGCTCTGGGAAAACTTGCAGAAGCAAAACTCCCGTACATCTCACTGCTGACTGACCCGACTATGGGTGGGGTAAGTGCTTCATTTGCAACACTTGGTGACATCATCATCGCTGAGCCGGGTGCATTGATCGGTTTTGCCGGTCAGCGCGTTATCAAACAGACTATCGGTTCAGATCTTCCTGACGGTTTCCAGAGAGCTGAATTCTTGTTAGAGAAGGGTTCTATCGATATGGTTGTAAACCGTAACGAAATGAAAGAGACTCTTAGCAACCTACTAAAGATGATGTTAGGCAAATAGCCTTTCATCTTTAAGACTCCAAGCTATGCAACTTTACGCACTCTGTGATCAAACGACACTTGACATAAAAAATATCTCTTTAGAAACATTTGTTGACCTCTGTGTCAGACACGATGCCCAGATCATCCAATACCGCAACAAAAGCCAAGACTTTGACTTTATCACCCAGCAACTTGTCAAACTGCGTCAACTCTGGTCAAAGACCTTGATCATTAATGATGCCTTTTTACTACACCCCCTTTGCGATGGGGTGCACTTGGGTCAAGATGACCTTTTAAAGGTTGACCAAAACCCCTATTTCGCGGTTGATAAGATCCGTAATATTATAGGTACCAAGAAGATGATCGGTCTTTCGACTCATAACAGAGACGAGATCGAAATGGCAAACTTACTCGATCTTGACTACATTGGTTTAGGTGCCTATAGAGCCACAAATACTAAAGAAGATGCTGCACCCCTGCAAGATCAGTTAGATGACCTTGCAGCACTCTCTAAACATCCTGTAGCAGCTATAGGCGGTGTCCGTTTTGATGACACCTTTGAAAATGTCTCTTATCGTGTTATCAGCAGTGCACTTTATGACACACAGCAAAAGGGTTAACTAGTGACAGTAGATATAGTCTCCATTGCAAAAAAAGAGCGTTCGTTATATGACCCTCTTAATAAAGAGTTGATAAAGATGTCATCACGCTTCGCAAAAATTAACGATATTGAACTTTTCACTAAAGATGTTACTAAAGCACACACTATAGGCTCAGAAGCCGCACAGAGCGCCTATACAAAAGTTTTAGAACCGCATTTAGACGGCGCATTTACCATTGCATTGCACCCTGATGGAAAAATAATCAATTCTACTGACTTCAGTAAGCTATTACAAGATAAAATGGCAGTTAAATTTTTTATCGGTGGTGCTTACGGATTTGAAGAGCCGTTTTTGAAACGCTGTGATAAAGTGATCTCTCTTGGAGAGATCACCATGAGCCATAAGATCGCCAAGGTGGTCTTGCTGGAGCAGATATATCGCGGCTTTTCGATACTGAGCAACCACCCGTATCATAAATAGGACGTTAAATGCGCAATAGTGAATTAGAATTCTTTGTAGACATCTTAAACTCTCGCAAAGTGCAGATTCAAAAGAACATCGCCGGTGTTGAAAAAGAGCTAAAAGAGTTAAACTCTCTTGAGTTAAACGATGAAGGTGATCATGCTTCTGTGAGTAACGAAAACTTGCGTGAAGTTGCTATTGGTATGCAGCAAGAGTTAGAGTTGATTGAGATTGAAGTTGCTTTAGGTAAAATAAAAGACAAACTGTTCGGCATCTGCGAGATGTGTGAAGAAGAGATCTCAATTCAACGTATAAAAGTGAAGCCACATGCAAGATTCTGCATCGACTGCCGGGAGATCGTTGAAAAACAACAGCAATAAGGATACTCAATGTACATAAAACGCTATACAGTAGCTGCATTCATCTTAATGGCCTTGGTCGGCTCATACTTTTATATCTCTTTTCCAAATGAGAAGCTTGCTATAACAGTCGTAGGGATCAACATACCGTCATTGTCTATAGCTGTTTGGATCGTCCTTGCAATGTTCGTACTTTACCTTGCTACAGTAGGCCACATGCTCTACTACTCGGTTATTGGCTCTTTCAAACTGCGCAAGTTCCGTAAAGACTCTGAGACATTTGTCGACTCTGTCAGAGATGCACTCCTTGGCCGTATCGAACGTCACCACAGTTACAAAACTGAACGTTATGCGCTCTTTGCAAAAGTGTTGGATGCATCTGCTCTTACTATGCTGAAAGATATCGGTTCGACAGGAGATGAGAAGTTAGATCAGACCATTGAACTGTTGAACAAGATCAAAAACGGCGAGCATGTCGATCTTAAAAAATATTACCTCTCGTCAAAAAACCCTCTGGTCCAGCAAAATGATCTTAATGCCTACAACGCAGGCGATATTTCCGAAGAGCAGATCCTCAACAACGCTGACAAGTATTCAGAAGAGCTGGTTTCATTGGTATTTACAAACTATGCGAAAACTGCGCCGCTTAATCTCATCGATAAATATAAGTCGTTTTTGACCAAAACGGTACTTTTCAGCATTGTTGCCCGTGTGAATGCCGAAGAGAATATTTTGGATATCTCCACAGAGCACCTTATCTCTCTTTTCAGTGAAGTCGAACTGAAAGAAGAAGGGTTTATCAACCTTTCGGCAACATTGTCAAACAACATGCTTCCGGATGAGCGTATTAAACTCTTTCAAAAACTTTCAGAGACCTGCGATACTGCAATGCCGGCCTATCTCTACACACTGTTTGATCTTGAGATGATCGCACCTGCCGAAGAGATCCTTGAGAACTCCCAACCGGATGAGTTTACCTCCTTTAAAGCGTATAAGGCGCTTAAAGATTGTCATCAGCACTTCAGCATAGAACTGTTCATCCCCCACAAAATCTACTCTTAAAAGTTCCAGCTTCGGCGCAATTTGCACCGGAGTTCACCTCTCAACGCAGTAGAGAGCCTAATAGCTTCTGTTTATGTCACTTTACTCCTTAAAACTAAGCTCCCAGCTTAGTCTCTTAACAGGAGATATCCTTCGGGTTTACATCCGGTACAACTTACACCTGAGAGCCGTTAAGAAAAAGCCAATTTCTTGGCTTTTTTAGGATCGGAACCGAAGCAGTTGTACGAAGTACCTGCAAAGGATGGCCTTTTCCTGTTCAAGGGTTGTTTAAGAGGAGCTTCTCCATCTTTTCATAATTGATTCACCATTCACCATTCACCATTCACCATTCACCATTCACCATCGCGTAGCGATATTCTGCTATAATTCCACAATTAATTTCAACCCGCATTATGTAATAGAGATCGCTAAAATAGCGTTTATGCTTTGTTTTAGGATGTTAATTAGAAATTTGAGCTTAACCAATGGTTAGGCGATGATTTCTAACTAATGCCCTGGAGCAAATGATATATGCTAGGTTAGTAATATTCTATTGCATAATACGGGTTTAAGGCAGAACATGACTGACAAGATCTCTTTTGACAACCCACTTTATGTATTGGCACCGCTTGCCGGCTTTACTGATCTGCCGTTTCGCAGTGTTGTAAAGAAATTCGGTGCTGATCTTACTGTCAGTGAGATGGTCAGTTCAAATGCCTTGGCGCATGGTTCTGAAAAGACCTTTAAGATGCTGGAAAAGTCGATATTGGAAGATCCGTATTCTGTTCAAATATCAGCTTCTGATCCAGAGATCGCCAGACGTGCGGTAGAAGTACTGAATGAGCAAGAGGGGATCGACGTGATTGATCTGAACTGTGGTTGTCCTGTACCAAAGGTTTTTGGTCATGGTTCCGGTTCAGCTCTACTGGATGATCTTCCACGTCTGACAGAGATTCTGCGTGTCATAAAAGAGAGTTCAAATAAGTCAACGACTACAGCGAAGATCCGTCTGGGTGTGACTGAAAAGAACCATGTTCAAATCGCTCAAGAGATCGAAGCAACAGGTGTTGACTTTATAGCCGTTCATGGTCGAACGCGAGCCGGAAAGTTTAAGGCACCGGTAGATTATGATGCTATAGCTGAGATCAAAGAGTCTGTCAGTATTCCGGTCATCGCCAATGGTGACATCGACAGCTTTGAGAAAGCACAATGGGTACTTGAACATACTAAGGCTGATGGCGTCATGATAGGCCGTGGTGCCGTCGGCGCACCTTGGATCTTTCATCAGTTAAAGACAGGTTCATCAGACATCTCGGTAGCCTTGAAACATGAGATCATCATGGAACACTACGACAAAATGATCGAGTTTTATGGGCCTCACGGTGTAGCGATGTTTAGAAAACACACCCATACCTATTCAAAAGGGTATGCGGGTGCTTCTGTAATGCGTGACAAGGTCAACCACATTAGTGATGTTATTGAATACCGCAAGATCTTAGACGACTTCTTTGGAACTGCAACGGTCGCTAATCGCTAATTAATTTGTTTGTCATTCCTGCGAAGGGATGATGACAAAACTTGCCTCATATCAATTTTTGATATTTTTCTCTAAGTTATAATCACAAGAAAATATAACGGATACATTAATGTTCACACCTCAAAAGCCGCAAAACTACTTTTTCTCCCAAGTACACCAGCCCTTTTTCCTCTCAGGCATCATCTTTGCCACTGTTGTGATGCTGATGTTTATGCTCTCATACAAAGGTATCTTGCCGCTGCAAGTTGAGAGTGCCAGTTTTCACAGCTACTCGCTGATCTATATTGTCTTCACCCAATTTTTTACGGGCTTTATCTTTACGACCTTCCCGCGATTTTGTCAGGCAGAAGTGATAGAGAAAAGTTATTATCTGCGAACCTGGGCTCTCCAGCAGTTGGGTGCAGTCGTCTTTCTAGCAGGGGCTGTTTTATCGATTGAAATGCTCTATGTCGGTATCTCTATTTTGCTAGTCGCTAACACTGCAATCGTCTATAAACTCAGACAGATCTACGCTAAGGCTCCCGAAGCCATGAAACATGACCCGCAATGGATCTTAGTTGGTTTCTCCATGGGCCTTTTTGCACACTTTCTCTACCTCTTAGCCTTTGCAGATATAGACAACAGTGCCGTAGCTATTGCCGTAAACCTCTATCTTGTTTATACCACTTTCGCGGTAGGACAGCGTATGGTGCCATTTTTCAGCCACAGCTTCGCAGACAAAAATGAGCAGTTCGCTCCAACAGTTTTTGCTGGACTTGTGCTCAAGGTAGTCGCTGTGAATTTTGAGTTCTCTTATTTGGAAATCCTTGTTGATATTGCTTTAGGGCTTTACATTGCTATGGAAGTAAAACGTTGGGCGCTGCCATTCAGAGGTTCTCCGGCTATTTTAAAGATACTTCATATCTCGCTATATTGGTTAATAGGCTCACTTCTTATCGGTGGCTTTGTGCGTCTCATTGAAACGGTGACAGAGATGAACTTCATGCAGATGGATGTTCATATGTTAGTCATAGGCTTTGTGACAACGATGCTGATAGGTTTTGGAACACGTGTCACCCTAGGACACTCCGGACAGCCGCCTCATGCAGACAGTACAACACTCAAGATCTTCTATCTGCTACAAGTTGTTGTAATCGGACGTATTCTTTTCTCATTAGAAATGGGCTTTAATGCAAACCTATTCTGGATGTTCGATCTCTCCGTAACCTTATGGTTACTGCTGTTTATCTTCTGGGGTGTTCGGTTTGGACCGACATTGGTCAGTGGCAAAAAGTTGTAATACAATATTTTTTTGCTTTTATTTATCTTTTTTATCATATAATTTAATAATTAAACAACAGGAAGTACAATTGGAACATACATATCTAAACAAAGAAAAAGTCACTATAGCTTTTATGGCTAATCAAATTACTGTAAAAGAAAAAGAAGAGCTTACAAAGACTATTCTGAGTTGTGAAGAGTTTAATAAAATGCTTCATCATAAGATTGCACAAGCGAGTTAATGTGATTTTTATCTCATACTTTGAGGTATCTAACGAGAAATAAAGTAAAAAAGTATACTATTTACTTTATCCCTTTATCTATCATTGGTGAAATGAAATACATAAAAAGTCTATCCTTAATTTACTTAACCACCTTGAAAAAGATGGGTTAGGTATTAAATATTAATATTTGCTACAAAACACCGACATTAATATTCTTCAGATATCATTTTCAATTCAAAAAAAAGATGTTAAATGCCAATAGAGCATTTCTTTTAGGAGACATTTGATGTCAGACCTCTTTAATAAAAAAGCCAACGACTGGGATGCCAACGATCTGGTTAAGCAGCTCTCAACGGCTATTGGCTCATCAATACTGGAACATCTCCCTCTCCATACCCAGATGGATGTGATGGACTTTGGTGCAGGTACGGGTCTGATCAGCTCGCATGTTGCCCCTTTAGTCCGTAAAATCGTGGCGGTAGACATCTCCGAATCGATGTTAGATCAACTGGTTTCCAAGCCGGAGTTCCACGGTAAGGTAGAAGCTGTCTGTCAGAACATCATAGATAGCCCTATCGATGCAGAGTTTGACTTAATCATGAGTGCTATGGCCATACATCATGTTGAAGATACCGACAAACTCATCCAAAGATTTGCCGAGCATCTAAAGCCCGGCGCAAGAGTTGCCTTGGCTGATCTGGATAAAGAAGATGGAACGTTTCATCCCGAAGATGTTCAGGGCGTTTTCCATTTGGGCTTTGAACGTGCTGAACTTCAAGCAGTCCTGCAAAAGCATGGATTCGAGGATATTCATTTCGTAACGGCACATACAGTTAACAAACAAGAGAAAAAATTCCCCATATTTTTAGCTATTGCCACAAAAGGTTAGTTCCTTTTTCTTCGTAATAGTGACTGCGTTGCAACACTGCATTTGAACGAGTCAAAACCTTTAACGCCGTAGCCTCAAGCGTGATGCGAGTGAATAAGATGGGCGATCTCATCTCTTTTCACAAAATCCGCGCCCATACTGATGATAAAGGACGAAGCCTCTTCAAAACTCAAAGAGGTCGGAACCACTAAAGACTCCTTGATGACAACCGTATAACCGCTGGTCGGGTTCGGCGACGTCGGTACAAAAAGGACACAGACCCCATTATGTCTGTTAAGCACATAGGCCGGAACCCAGACATCGTCTTTCGGGTACTCCACTAAAACCACTTCCTTTTTCCCGCTTTCATCATTCCCTGAAAGCATATTGGCCAGTTTTTTTGATACGGAGTAGATCGTTCTGATGGCAGGAACATAGTCAAAAATACGGTCGATCACCGAAATGATGAGGGATTTTCCATACTTCTCTATGGAGTAGCCCAGGACGGCAAAGAGCATGACCACCGCGATCATCAGACCCATGTTAATGCCGAAAGAGTCGGTGTACTGGTTAAGGCTGAAATAGGCACTGACACCAATGTCTTTGAGGAAATTAACGACGATCAGCACCAACACAAGAGGAAACAGTGAAAGCGCCCCGACAAAGATATAACGTAAAAGTTGTTTAAACCAGCGGCTGAACATGCATCTCCGATTTTTGGAATTTTTCAATTATAACTTTAATTTCTTGACACTGAGGCAAGGTACACGCTGTTGTAAGGAAGTGTATTCTCTTCATGCTTATTCCTTAATCCTCCAACCCACTGATCAAACTATACCCCCTCCAAAGCCACTATCCTGTATAATCGCGCGAATATAGACACGAGGGTGCAATGATAGAGATTATCGAACTACTTTTTTTAGGTGCTGTAGTGGGAACACTGTCGGGCTTTTTCGGTATTGGCGGGGGAACTATTTTAGTTCCTGCACTGCTTTTCATGGGCTATGACATGAAAGTCGCTATCGGTATCTCAATCGTGCAGATGGTCTTTAGCTCTATCTATGGCTCTTACTTGAACCTTCGCAAAGGCACACTTGACATCAAGATGGTCGTGATGATCGGTGTGGGTGGTTTTATGGGAGCTCTGTTGAGTCCCTATATCATCCAAACACTCTCTTCAACGACCCTTGAGTTGATCTTCCTTGCATTTGTTCTCTTTGCCTTGGTACGAATGTTTTTCAAAACAACGGAACATAGGGACGAACGCACTGCCCATCCGGTGATCTTGTTTCTCATCGGTGTGGTGCTTGGTGCTTTTTCCATCTCAATCGGGGTAGGCGGGTCAATTCTGCTTGTACCGATTTTGGTCGGTTTTCTTCATGTACCGCTCAAAAAAGCAGTTTCAGCAGGCCTTTTCTTCGTTGTCTTCTCTTCAGTTTCAGGATTGATAGGACTCAGTGTTAGTGGCAATATCGACTATGAAAGCGGTATTATCATCGGGCTTGCTTCTTTGGTGGGGGTCGCCGGTGGTATATGGCTGAAACATCAGGTCGCAGATAGACAGCATAAAATCGCATTGATGGCGTTTTACATCGGTGTATTAACATATTTACTTTACAGATTGGTAGGTCAAAATGGATAAGATCAAGATTACAGGCGCACGTGAAAATAACTTAAAAAATATCTCTCTTGAGGTTCCTAAAAATCAGTTGGTCGTCTGTACCGGCCTAAGCGGCAGCGGTAAGTCAACCCTGGCATTCGGCACGCTTTATGCTGAGGGACAACGTCGTTACCTGGAGAGCCTCTCAAGCTATGCACGTCAATTCCTTGACCGTATCGGTCAGCCAGACGTTGACAAGATCGAAGGTTTGACACCTGCCATTGCGATCGATCAAAAGACCACCTCTAAAAACCCGCGTTCTACCGTTGGTACCATCACTGAGATCTATGACTACCTTCGTCTTCTTTATGCACGCATCGGGGTACAGCACTGTCATCTCTGTGGAAAAGAGATCTCGCAGATGTCAGCGGCTGACATTATAGACCAGGTCAAAAAGCTTCCTATTGGTGCTAAGATCGTTATCCTGGCACCATTGATCCGTGAGAAAAAAGGGAGTTTCCATGACCTCTTTGAGTCACTGCGTCACAAAGGGTATGTTCGTGCGATGATCAACGGGGTGATGACACGTCTTGATGAAGAGATCGAACTCTCAAAGACCAAAAAACATACTATTAAAGTGGTAATCGACCGTATTGTCATTAAAGAGGACAACCAAGACCGTATTGCCCAAGATGTTGAAAAAGCACTCAAAGAGAGCTACGGTGAAGTGGAGCTGGAGTTTCTTAACAATGAAGAGATGGGATACGCTGAGCGCATCATCCACTACTCAGAGCATAACGCCTGTTTTGACTGTAAGGTCAGTTTTGAGCCGCTTGAACCGCTGACATTTTCGTTTAACTCGCCTAAAGGGGCGTGTACCGAGTGTGACGGTCTGGGGCTTCGCTATGCGCTTGACCAAGACAAGATCATCGATGTCGATCTGCCGATAGAGGAAGGTGCCGTCAAGATCATCTACGGCTTTAACAAGGGCTACTACTTCACTTTCTTAAAAGGGATGTGCGCGCACAACAAGATCGACATCACGGTGCCGTTTGGTGAGCTTGAAGAGTATGAGAAAAAAGCCATCACCCATGGTGGCATCGATGAAGTCGAGTTTGAGTGGAAAGGGCATCCTATCAAGCGTGTATGGCCGGGTATTACCCGCATCGCTTACGACATGTTCAAAGATGACAAAGAGCTGCAGGACTACATGAGCGAAAAGACCTGTAACGTCTGTAACGGTAATCGTCTGCGCAGGGAGTCACTTGCTGTCGATGTCGCAGGTAAGAAGATCTTTGAAGTGATCGAACTGCCGATAGAGAAGAGTTACAAGTGGTTTAAAGATGAGAAGAACTTTGCGTTTTTGGGTGAACAAAACACGATGATAGCACAGCCTATCCTCAATGAGATCCGCGAACGACTCTTCTTTTTATATGATGTGGGACTGGGCTACATCACCCTCGATCGTGATGCCCGCTCTATCAGTGGGGGTGAGGCACAGCGTATACGTATCGCTTCGCAGATCGGTTCGGGTCTGACAGGGGTGATGTATGTACTCGATGAGCCAAGTATCGGTCTGCATGAACGCGACACGCTGAAGCTGATCCGTACCCTTCGCTCCTTGCAAGAGAAGGGTAACTCCGTCATCGTGGTTGAACACGATAAAGAGACCATCGACAATGCCGACTACATCATCGACATCGGTCCGGGTGCCGGCAAGTTCGGTGGCGAGGTAGTCTTTGCCGGAACACGTAAAGAGCTTGAAAAAGCGAATACTATTACGGCTGATTATCTCTCCGGTCGCAAGATGATAGAGTACTTTCACCGTCGTCCGCAAGAGAACTGGTTGGAGATCAACAATGTCAGTATTAATAACATTGAAAATCTTTCGACGAAGATCCCTCTGCAGAACTTTGTCTGTGTGACGGGTGTAAGCGGCAGCGGTAAAAGTTCTCTTATTTTACAGACACTTCTGCCGACAGCGCGTGAACTCCTTAACCATGCACGTAAGGTCAACAAGGTCGCAGGCGTTGAGGTCTACGGTCTTGAGCAGCTCGACAAGGTCATCTACTTAGACCAGAGCCCGATCGGCCGTACACCGCGTTCCAATCCGGCAACCTACACGGGCGTCATGGATGAGATCCGTAACCTCTTTGCGAAGACGAAAGAGTCAAACATTCGTGGTTATACAACCTCGCGTTACAGCTTTAATGTTAAAGGCGGACGTTGTGAGAAGTGTCAGGGTGAGGGTGAGATCAAGATCGAGATGCACTTCCTGCCTGACGTTCAGGTCAAGTGTGATGCCTGTCATGGAACACGTTACAATGCGCAGACCTTAGAGATATTCTACAAAGGTAAAAGCATTTCGGATGTCTTGAATATGAGCGTCGAAGAAGCCTTTACCTTCTTTGAGCCGATCCCTAAGATCCATATCAAACTCAAGACACTTGTCGATGTTGGACTGGGCTACATTACCCTGGGTCAAAATGCCGTTACCCTTTCGGGCGGTGAGGCGCAGCGTATTAAACTCGGAAAAGAGCTTGGCCGCAAAGACACAGGACGAACACTCTACATTCTGGATGAGCCGACAACCGGACTGCACTTTGCCGATGTGGACCGTCTGACGGGCGTGTTGCATCACTTTGTTGAACTGGGCAACTCGGTACTCGTCATCGAACACAACCTCGACATGATCAAAAATGCCGACTATGTCATCGACATGGGCCCTGAAGGCGGTTCCGGCGGTGGTGACATCATCGACGAAGGTTCGCCTGAGTCTATGGCTATAACCTATAAAACAAGCGGTTCTTACACAGGTGAGTACCTTGCAAAAGAGTTGGC
>JBATWM010000081.1:0-5545 GCA_049672605.1 Sulfurimonadaceae bacterium | reverse complement strand
GTGAATAGTGAAAGATGGCGAAGCTCATCTTAAACAAAAGGTCTCCGGCGCAGGTACTTCGTACATCTGCTTTGGTTCCGAGCTTAAAAAAGCCAAGAAATTGGCTTTTTCTTAACAGCTCTCAAGTTTCAGATTTGGTGTAACTTGTGCAAAACGTTGAGCCGACAGCGCACTAGCGTGCGTCGAGAGCTCAACTTTTGTGCAATGTGCGCCGAAGCTGGAACTTTAAAACGAGGTAACCCATTATTGCTGATAGTAACGACCCCATCAAAATACCGATACGCTCATCGGTCATATTAATACAAACATCATCAGCACACTCAAATGCCAGTGAACCGATAAAGAGACTCATAGTAAAACCGATGCCGCCCAAGATAGCAACCCCGAAGAGGTGCCCCAAATTCAAACCATCAGGTAATTTACCAAACTTGAGCATAATTGCCAAAAGGCTAAAACTAAATATCCCGACCTGTTTTCCTAAAAAGAGACCAAGGGTTATCCCCACTGTAACATTGTCTACAAAATCCTTTGAACTGACACCGCTAAAGTTTACCCCAGTGTTAACAAAGGCGAATAGCGGCAAGATCGCATAATTAACAGGACCATGCAGTGACTCTTCCAGCTCATGAAAGCTCTTTTTATTATTGCGAAGCGGGATCAACAGACCCACGATAACACCCGCTATAGTCGCATGGACACCCGACTTTAAAACAGCTGCCCAGACAATGATACCGATGAGAATATAAGCTGTATTATTTGTCACCCCTCGCCAGTTCATCAGTATCAAGACAACAATAAAAAATCCCGACACAGCTAAGGCTGATGTAGACAACCCATGACCAAAGAAAAGAGCAATGACAATGATCGCACCCAAGTCATCAATGATCGCCAAAGCCAACAGAAAGATCTTCAGTTCTGCCGGAACACGTTTTCCTAAAAGAGAGAGTATCCCCAATGCAAAGGCGATATCAGTTGCCATTGGAATAGCCCAGCCCTGCATCCCAATCGGATCATCCCAGTTGAAAGCTATGTAAACAAGAGCCGGTACAACCATCCCGCCAATAGCTGCAAATGCCGGTACAACGATTTTAGAGATGTGACTAAGACTGCCCTCAAGGACCTCACGTTTAATCTCAAGACCGACCATAAAAAAGAAGATCGCCATCAAGCCATCATTTACCCATAAAAGCAAGGGTTTAGCAATGGCAAACTGATGGATGCTGACAGCAACAGGGATGTCTAAAAAGTTCTGATACGCTTGGGCAAGAGGGCTGTTAGAAAGAAGCATCGCCAAGATCGTGGCCATGATCAACAAGATACCAACAGCCGATTCACCTCTAAAAAAGTTAAGCAGAGATTGTTTGAGTACAACCATTAAAGCAGTCCTAATATTTCGTTATCTTAATGATACTCTATTATGGTCAATAGGTACAAAAAAAGGGAGAAGTATCAACGCCAAAAAGGCGATGATAAAGTAGAGAGAATATTATATTTTTGAAACAATTGCTTCAGCGTTAAAGCCGAATTTATCAAACAGCTCTCCAGCAGGTGCAGATGCACCGAAGCTGTCCATGTTGATCAACTCATCAGCAAGCTTGTACCACTCCATACCACGAGCCGCTTCGATAGCAACCGTCTTAGTACCAGGCTTAATAACAGAGTCTATATAAGCTTTGTCTTGCTCTATAAACAGATCGAAACATGGTACAGAAACCACATTCGCTTTAGTACCCTTTTCAGCCAACTTAGCCTGAACCTCAAGAGCCAGACCAACCTCAGAACCTGATGCCATCAACGTGTATGTTGCATCAGCCTCTTCAGCTAACAGGTAACCGCCTTGACGGGCAGAACCCACTTTGGCTTCCTCCAACATTGGTAGCGTTTGACGAGAACAGACAAACGCAGATGGAGATTTTTTCATCTCTAGAGCTTGTTGCCATGCCGCAACATTTTCAGCACCATCAGCCGGACGCCACACATAGAAGTTAGGAAGAGCACGGAACTGAGAAAGGTGCTCGATAGGTTGGTGAGTTGGACCATCTTCGCCAACACCAATACTGTCGTGCGTCCAGACATAGAAGTTCTGAATACCACTTAGGGCGGCTATACGTGCCGCTGGTTTTAGGTAGTCCGAGAAGACAAAGAAGGTTGCTGAAAATGGCAAGATAGGCCCGTAAAGTGCCATTGCATTGGTAATCGAAGCCATGGCATGTTCACGGATACCAAAGTGGATATTTTTACCTTTTGGAAAGACACCCATATTTTTAAGTTCTGTCTTGTTTGAGGGGCTAAGGTCTGCTGAACCACCGATAAAACCAGGAATAGCTTTTGCAATGGCATTAAGCACAACACCGTTTGTTCCACGTGTAGCGTCAGCTTTTTCAAACGTTGGCCATTGAATGCGAGAAAAATCCGGATTCTGAAGAGCATCTAGGGCTTCATTCTGTTCCATAAGCGGCAGTGTTTTAAGTGAGTGTTTCCAAGCACGTTCAGCCAAGTCACCCTCTTCGATAGCACATCTGAAACGTACAAGTACATCTTCTGGTACAAAGAATTTTTTCTCTGGGTCAAAACCGGCAGCTTTTTTTGCCGCTGCAATAATGTCATCACCAAGCGGTGCACCATGTGAGTGGTGTGAACCTTCTAACGCACCGGCACCTTTAGCAATAACCGTGTTAGCAATAATCAGTACCGGTTTAACAGCTGCTTTCGCTTTTGTGAGACCGGCATCGATCTCATCATAATTGTGACCATCTATTTCAATGACTTCCCACTGCTGTGCTTCAAAACGTTTGCGAATATCTTCAGAGATACTAAGGTCCGTTGAACCTTCGATCGTAATACGGTTAGAGTCATAGATACAGACAAGGTTGTCAAGCTTTAAGTGGCCCGCCAATGAAGCTGCTTCGTAAGAGATACCCTCTTCAAGGTCACCGTCACCACAAAGAACGTAGACATTATGATCGATCACTGCTGCCATCTCAGAGTTGACCTGTGCACCAACATACTTGCTTGCCATAGAGAAACCGACCGCATTGGCGACACCCTGACCAAGAGGGCCTGTCGTGATCTCAATACCGGCCGTGTGACCATACTCCGGGTGACCCGGTGTCTTTGAGTCAAGTTGACGGAAGTTTTTAAGATCTTCTATCTCAAGACCATACCCCCATAGATAATACAGTGAATAGATAAGCCCTGTCGCGTGTCCGCCAGAGAAGACAAGACGATCACGGTTTAACCAGTCAGGGTTTTTGGGGTTATGTGAAAGGTGTTCACTTAGTACCACTGCGATGTCTGCAAGGCCCATCGGTGCACCCGGGTGACCAGAGTTTGCTGCTTGAACCATATCGGTTGCTAAAAAACGGATGCTATCGGCCATTTTTTGGCGCATTGTATTTGACATTATAATTCCTTATGTCTTACTGTATTTTTACGCTATTGGAGCAAAAGCCCCAATAACTACGCTAACGCTAAGCTCACTTAAGGGCACCTCTAAAAACCCTAGCCGGCTTCAGAGGGAAGAAAGAGAGATGAGCTTGTGCAGAACTTTTCTTGAGTCATAGCCGTAGCTATGAGGATAGAAAATTCTGTGCAAGATCGCTCTCTTTATCCCTCCCTTCGGGCGATAGAGAGAAACCCACACTCCGCGTTGCCCCTTTTCGCCTTAGCTATAGCTAGGGCTTCAAAGGGTCGCCTTGATTGTGAACTTCTCTCTATCGCTGAAGCTAACTAGGGTTTTTAGAGGTGCCCTTAACAGTGGGCTCACGCTACGCTCTTATTTTAATTTAACTGAAGTAAAAACCTTACTACTCTACTTATGCCTATTAATATAGGCATTGAGTATTGGTGAGAGTCTACCTTGTAGACTCTCATCAAAACTCTTCAATTGTTCTTCTATCTCTAAAGCTAAAGCATTTGCTTCTTCCATCGCTTTATCTAGACCTAAGAGTGTGACAAAGCTATTTTTATCTTCGTCATTGTTGGTTGTTTTGCCCGCTTCTTCATCACTCTGTGTTACATCTAGAATGTCATCTTGGATCTGAAAGAGCAGGCCAACTTTAATACCGAAGTCGTAAATTGGTTTTTCCAGCTCTATTTGACCGGCTATAATAGCCCCCATCTCCAAAGCACAAGCAATAAGCTTACCTGTCTTGTTAATATGAAGCAATTTGATCTGCTCAAGTGTAAGCGGTTGGTTCTCAAAATGACAATCAATGGCCTGTCCAAGTACCATACCGCCAACGCCGCCATTATGAGAGAGCGAACGGATCAATTTCACTCGCGTTGCATCAGAAAACGGTGCATTTGAAAGCACTTCAAAAGCGTAGGTATTAAGAGCATCACCAACCAAGATAGCCGTAACCTCATCAAAACGTTTATGCAAGGTTTTATGTCCGCGGCGAAGATCAGCATCGTCCATAGCTGGAAGGTCATCATGAATAAGCGAATAGGTGTGAAGCAGTTCAATAGCGTATGCCCCGTGGTTAGCACCATCCAGCAACAATTCGTTATAGGCACTGACAACGGCTAAAAGAAGCGCTGGGCGAAAACGTTTTCCGCCTGCTTCGAGCATAGTATAGAGCGCTTCTTCATAGTGAGGGTGAAAGCTGGGTGCAACTGGTTTATGTGCTGCTATAAATGCTTCAAACTGCTGCATCTCTATCCTATGTTTTTGGTGCGGAATTTTACCATATTAATAATGAAAATTAAGACCCAGCTCAAGCATCAGTGAATGATCAGAAAGTTCTACATTTTGAGTCAATGCTGTATCAAGATTATAATTACCCCACATACGGTATTTGTAGTATGTACCCAATTGCCACTCTAAGGTGTCAGATGTACGAATAAACGTACCCCCTCCAAAGGTCAGACCAACATTAGAGGCCCAGGACTGCGCATAGCCGTCCAATGACATAAACTCATAATCCATCCCACCTTTTAAGTAAGGCAGGACAGATGAACCTTTTTCACTATAGGTCTTGATAATATCGAATCCAATGCTATATAACAGTTGGTTGCTTGAACCGACATCTGGGTCTGTAATCATCGCAGTATTATAAATATCTTCATCAAAATATTCTAAACCAAAAAAAATATTGGTACGAAGGTCTTCACCGCTGTCTATACCTAAGTTAAGTTTACCGCCATAGATAATCGGGTCGATGTTAATATTGTCATGGTCGGAAGGCATCTGTTTAATCCAACCATATCCACCAGATAGCGTCACACCGACATATTGGCTGCTTCCAGCATGAAGGTTCAAAGTACTAAAAAGCACGATATAAAGAAGTTTTTTATAATTCATCATCAGTCCTAAAAATTGTAAGAACATTATAGCTAGCAAAGGCTTGAAAAAAGAAGAGAAAAATGCCCAGCATGATGCTGAGACTGAAGTAACTGTTTAAGGGTCTTGTTTAATTAGATTTCGTCGAGAATATGATCAATATCATTGTCGTCATTCAGAAGAACAACACATGGTTTATAGGTTTCAAGATCTTTTTCATCATACGTCGCATAAGCAACAACGATGACTTTATCACCCTTG
>JBATWM010000080.1:0-12799 GCA_049672605.1 Sulfurimonadaceae bacterium | reverse complement strand
AAATTATTGACGTAGATTAAGGCTATGCTAGAAGCCCTGTAAGCTTCTAGGGAGATTATTGTTTATTGATGACCTTTGCTTTGAGTGTCTCGTACTCCTCCTGGGTGATGGCACCTTTCTCTTTCAGGTCGTGGAGACGTTCAAGCTCATCTGCGTCACTCTGTTCACTCTTGATTGCATCATCTTTATCGTCACCTACCAGTTGATCTACAAACGTATCTTCGTCTTCAGCCTGCTCACCTGCCAGATATGTCTTTTTTATCTCTCTCAGTCCCTTAGCCTCATCAACTTCTACAAAGGTAAAATCACCATCAGTATTATTTGTCACAACTTTCAGATAGTAAGTTGCCCCCTCCTTAAGTTCAAGCTTGAGCTGGTTTTCAATAATTCCGTTTCTTATCACTGTAAAAGTACTAGGTTTTGACTCAAGGTTGAAGCTTAGATACTCTCCGCCTTCGACTCTGGTCTTTACTCTTTGGCCATCTATCTTCACCATATACTTAGGATTGCTGGTATTTTCGCTGCTTCCCGCATAACTTGAGACATAGAAGTAGACCAAAGAGGCGTTTTGCAGTGCACTCTCCTCTTTAAATGGTACTTTAGAGCATGATGTAAACGTCAAAACGACTAATATCAACAGAGCAAGTTTTTTCATTTTTGTCCTTTTTAAAGTGATTGTATCATTATTTATAAGCAATGGAGAAGCCTTATGCCTATACCTTGCTTGAGAATGTGACCAAAGGAGATGCCATGGTGCACACGTCTCTAAATCCAACTAGAAGTAAGGAGATAAGCAGAATTTACCTATAAAGCTTGACATGCACTATCCACATTGCAGCATCTGTAAATCGTTATAGGTAAGGAGGAAATTTAAAATTTAGAGGAGTGTGGGCAAAAGCCCACAGAGGTAAGAAGCATACGCTTCTTAGAAGTTAACACGTGCCCAAAGACGAACTCTATCATCTTTTTCAGCACCGGCTTGAGTAAGGATCAATGAACCACCTTGATCTATAGAGCGGTTGATATAAGCAGCGAAGTACTGAACACCGCCAGCTTTAAGCTTATACATAACATCTAATTCAGCGTAGTCTTTTTCAGAACCCTGCAAGTTTGACATACCAGCACTTGTCCCAGCGTATTGAGCGATAACTGTACCGTAATCGCCCGTGTTATATGCAGCTTTAAGCATAAACGTATCAGCGTCTAGAGCGATAGCATCTTGGTTATAGATCATTTGAGTATACAGTGGAGACTTAATACCTGTACCAGTATTTTTAATGGCGACATTAACTTTGTTGTCATCGCCATCAACAGATGTATATGCTAGCGTTAGATCCAAAGCGTCAAAGAATTTCATACCGGCTTTTGCACCGATTGCTACTGTATCAGCAACATCAACAGTACCAACACCTGTAATAGTATACTTATCATCAGGCATGATTGAACCACCCTGTAGTCCGAAGTTCAGACCAAGTGGCAGAGCTTTATCAGCTATTTGTGCATCTAACCAGACTGCATCTGCATGCATTCCATCACCAGCACCAACACCAAGACCAGTGATATCATTCTTCTCACCGACACCTACCAGACTGTAGTATGACAAAGTCAGTGTTGTCATTGGGATCGACTTGTTTTGAGCAGTCAGCATATATGCTGCTCCATTTAGACCAAGTTTTCCTGCATCCGTAACTGCAACGCCGTCTGACATTTCACTAAGTCCAGCACCAACCATACTAGTTCCACCACCTACTGCAGCACCAACTAAAGTTGTATCTGGAATATCAGTGTTTACAAGTAAAACCGCTTCAAATGTATTTTTAAATACATGCCAACCCTCAGAGTATGCAAAAGGTGAAAGTGATTTTGGAAGCTCTTGACGACCAATTTTAGCTGTAGTGTTACCAATTTGTTTTGCAACAAAGATCTTTGTTAATGCCAAATCATTAGTTGTAGCACTTGCACCTGCAGTTTGTGTAAGAGGAACACTACCACCTACTTGATGAACATTAGTATCACCAACAAGGTTTCTGTTTAAACCAGCTGTACCTAAATAACTAAGTTGAGAACCAAAAGTAAAGTTATTACCTAGGTCACCACCAACATTCAGTTGAACACCAACATTTGCTAATGAATCATCTTGATTGAAAAGAGATTGATCATTTACACCATCATCTTGGTGAGTTTCATAATAAAGTACCGCTTGACCGCTTGTCTTCAAATCTACTTCTGCCGAAGCAATTGTGCTTAGTAATAGTGGCGCAGCCACTAAAGATATCATCAACTTATTTTTCATTTAACTTCCTTTAGTTGTTTAGAGTTACTTTTATAAAACTATCTCAATAAACCCATGTATAGTTCAATCAAGTAACCCTAATTAGGTTAAAAATCAGATACATAGTAACTTAAACGATTATACTACTTATTGATCTTAATCAAGTCTATCTTAAATAGCTTGAAATTCATAATAAATATTCATAATAACCGCGTTAAGTGCACTTATGATGGTAAATTTTACCCTTAATATATATCATTTTTATCACATTTTTCTCTTTATTCGCTCTAAAGCTAAATAATAATAATCAATCTTATTTCTTAAGATTGGCTATTACTTGAGAACTGTTGTTGTTCGTTTGAAGGTTTTAGAAAAGGTTCGCCGTTTTTCTCTTCGATCTCGGCTTTGTGTTCCGCCATTTCCCTTCTGATCTCAATGAACACTTGTTTTGTTGCAGATGAATAATAACTTTAAGCAGAGAGCTGTTGGATTAAGCACTGTTCAAAATTTATACAATTATAAATTTTCATATTAGAAGTATAGAAAACTACATCTTTACACTACTCTTCTCTGTTTAAGGGCATAGTCAGGAAAATAATCTCTCTATATATTATGTAAGTCTTTTTTGAAACACCTTTTCTTCTTAATTTGTTGTATATTTTTTAACCATACTTATGAGCATATATGAAACATTTTTAATTACATCCAAATTTATGATGTTAATAAGATAGTCGGTATTCTTTTTTGTCATTGCGTATCAAGTATGACATGAAGGAAATATTGCTTTTATAGAAATTTTTAGCAGAATGAAAATTGAATATCATTTGTTGGAGGCAGAAGAGCTACGGGACTCCGTCATCGGCGCTTTACACATCAACTCAGGTTCCGACCCTAAAAAAGCCAAGAAATTGGCTTTCTTTCAAAATGTCTACGCCGTCGGTGCTACGCACATCGACTCTGTTTCCGACCCTAAAAAAGCCAAGAAATTGGCTTTTCCTTAACGGGTCTCATCTTTTATGAGGGATTCACCCTTTTTCTCTTCGATCTCGGCTTTGTGTTCCGCCATCTTCATTCTGATCTCATCCATGACATGCGGCGGGACGTTGTCATCTTTGTACCAGTTGACAGAGTCGATGTTTCCACCATAGTCGCTTCCATAGTCTTCTACTTTTTCAGCGTACTCTTCCATGTCTTTACAGATGGCAACTCTATCATCTACCATGTCTTTGAGTTCGATGTACCAGTTGTTCTCTTCGTCTATTTTGATAGTCGAGGTAAAGATAACAGCCATTATCTAGCACCCTTGTCAAAAGTCTTTGCAAAACCTTCAAGGTCTTTTTTCTTAAGGTCACCGTTATAGACAATATCTCTAGGGTCGATGTCGTCATCATTCAGCATTTTAGGCACTACGTCGGCACCGTTGATCACTTCCATGTGCTCATTTAGCTCGTCTTCACTGTATGCCATCTGCATGTCAGCTGCTACAACATGAGGGATCGCTTCAATAACCTGTAGCTTTTTAAGCTCTTCACTTACACCATCACCCTCAATAGTAATAATGATACGCCCTTTTTCATCATGAAAGTGATAGTCACACTCCGGGGTATTTTTAAGGGCTTCGACAACCTCATCTAGAAATTTAGGAACGGTTTGTACTACAATACTTGATACATTCATGTCTCATCCTTTGGGTAATAAATTATTCTTTCTTTATTGTCTGTTATTTTATCATAAAATATTTCGCGGACTAGTTGATATAAATCATAAGACTAAGAGCATTGACTGATGTCAGCTTCTACTCGTAGATGATTTTTCTAACCTTTTCGCCATTCTCTGCCCGCATTTTGTCATAAAGTTTTTGTGTTTCTAACTTCTCTTCATAACTGATCGGGGTACGCAGTGATTTGTACTCAACTAACTCACCATCTTTATAAAGACCCGAGACGATCACTTTTACCCAGTAATAGCCCTTGTCCTTGCGAAGGTTTTTAACGACCCCGCTCCACTGTTTTTTACTTTGTATCGTCTCCCATAGATCTTGAAAAACACCACTTGGCATATCAGGATGCCGAACGATGTTATGCGGTTTGCCGATGAGTTCATCCATTTCGTACCCACTGATCTCAGCAAAGGTATCATTGGCGTATGTGATCATTCCCTTAAGGTCTGTTCTAGAGATGATCAACTCCTCTTCCGGCACCGCTGTTTCGATCAAAAACTCTGATTCATTAAATTCCATAGTTCACCCCTACTTTATGTCATATAAGTTGATGATGTTGTCATCACTAGAGACCAAAAACTCTTTTTCACTTAAAAAGAGGATTTTTGACAAGGTCATCTTATTACCGCCGTAGTGACCTTTAGTGCTTTTGGTCGATGTATTAAACACTGTCACATTATTCTGTTCGTCACTGGCATAGGCTACTAGCCTGCCGCTGGGAGAGAGGCCTACACCATAGATCAAAAAAGGTGCAGTTTTGTAATAAGCAGAATCTGATGCAGCATCATAGATGACAACCCGTCTGTCCTGTCCTGCGGTAGCGATAATCCCATTTTTATAATCCACCTGAAACACATTATCAAGGTTTTGTCCGCTTAACTTTTTCATAAACGTGCCGTCAACTGTCTTGTGGAGTTTCAGGTCACCACTCTCATCAGCTACGACAACTACCTCTTTTTTTTCATCCAAGGCAAAATCGGAAAACTTTGAAAAAGAGACCTGCTTGCGGTATTTCATCTTTTTAGTAGCAATCTCATAAGCGATGATCTCATTACTTAGCAGTCCAAGCAGCAGTGTGTCTTTGTCTAAAAATGCCACTTTTGCGATGTAAAGCTGATCTTTGATGGAGATGACTTCATCTAACTTGCCATCTTTATAGGTATGAACCCGTCTAAAGCCTTTAGCCCCTTGCGAAAGAAGTACCACTTTGCTGTCAAGTACATCAATAGAGTAGACTTTTGAGTCGATCACATCACCCATAAAGTCAGTGATCTTGCTAACGGTGATCTTCTCAACGACTTTTGCACTTTCAATATCAAATACGTCGACACAGCTTGCATCTGTCGCACTGTAGAGCTTTTTGTTTTCTACAACAATGTCAACAACGGCTCCACTGGAATTGTACATTTTAGAAGGCTGCTGAAAACTCGTTGCAAAGATCGAACTTATCAAAAATGTCATAATCAAGAACATTCTCATGCTACTACCTCGACCTCTATCGCTGCAACCGGGCAGCGACTGATACAAAAACCGCACGCCGTACACTTGTCTGCATCGATAATGGGCTGAAACAGTGACTTAAAGGCAATCGCATCATCCAGACAGGGGTCTTTACACGAAAAGCACATCACCGAACTCCAGCTTATACAGAGCGATTTGTTGATCGTTATCTTGGCGTTGATCTCTCTTTTGTTTTCCAGCGTCAACACATCAAACTCACACGCAGTCGCGCAGTCATCACAGTAGGTACAGCCACTTTTGAGAAGATTAAGGATCGGCGTTCTGTCTTGTGCGATGAGTATGATCTCCTCTTCGCAAACAGTGGCGCAGACACCTTCACAGTTTTGACACTCGCTGTGAAAAAGAGATTCATCATTATGATACGGAGGTCGTAATACACTCGCTTGCTTGGCTTGAGGGTTTTCACCCCGAAGCTTTGAAGCGAGAGAACCAAAGAGTTCTCTTCTCTCCATAAAGGACCTTTTGTATGAGTTAAAAAATAAACATCCTAAGATGTTTACTATTTAAATCACAGCGCCCCAAACTATGGGGGCTATGGTACTTCTATTTAGTGACCACCATCCATGCTACCCGCTGCAGATTTAGATAGATCTAGATCTTCAGCAGTAACCGCTGCGGCACCATGACCAACAGTGTCTAGATCATCTAGAACAACTTCGTTCCAGCTTGATGTCGTCTTACCGTCTTTTTTAGTGTATGTTGCTTCAAACGTATTCTCGACTGCAAGCGCACCTCTTGACTGTGGTGCATGACATTGAGTACAGTTAAAACGAGCGTTTGAAAGGTGATCCATCTTTGCGACAGATGTCTCATTTTTCATGTTGTCAACTGACTTAGAAAAGGTCTTACCATCAAAGTTATGATGGGGGCGCATATCCAAGAAGTGTGAAGCCGGGATAGGTGTCGCACCCATTGCTTCAGCAATTTCCGGCATATGACAACCCGTACACGCATTGTTGTTCTTCGTAACCGGAAGAAAGTCAGCCACATCATGCGGGATCATCGGTGGGGCATCCTGGAATGCTCTTTCGATCTTATCACATGTACCAGCTTGTGAAGAAGTGTACTCAGTTTTATCACCTGTTGTTGTATCTTCACTGTACAGGTCTGTTTTTCTTAGTCCTAAAGACTCTTCCGTTACTGTCGGCGCTACCTTTGCCTCTTTGACAGGGGCTGCCTCTTTGACAGGGGTTGCCTTCGCAGTTTCGGTTCCACTGCTACATCCAACTATCAGCAGTGCTGCTGCAGCTAGAGCGATCGTTAATTTACCAATTGCTTTCATCTTTATCTCCTGTTTATTATTAATATTCGTATGACTTGAGCAGAGCTCAAATCAAACTCAGACACTAAAGCTTTGCCTATCGGCAAGATAGAAGTCATTATGACTTCTGCTTCTTATCTACAAGTTTTCGGATTGAAAATCCTAAAGCATCATCGTCACACACCTCAATACACCGCGCACAATTGGTACACTCTCCGGAGAGAACAGGAACACTTTCCTTACCGATCATGTGCAGTACCTGAGGCTCAGGACAAACTACTTTACACTTCATACATAAAGTACACGCTTCTTCATCGTGGTGTACTCGTATGAGACTAAATCTACCCAGTAGTGAATAAAATCCGCCTAGCGGGCAGAGATGTCCACACCATCCATCTTTCAACACAAAAAGGTCAAAAAGAAAAATAACGAGCATCGCTGCCCAACCAAAACCTAAACCAAAGACAATACCTCTATGAACCATAGAGATCGGCGATATAAACTCAAATGCTGCCACCCCCATAAAAGCAGAGATGACTAGACTGAGCCCTAGGACCCAGTAGCGCATGTTACGTGTTGCAGGTTGCTTTGAACCTTGAACACGGTTGATCTCAAGTTTTTCTCGTAACCAAGCCGCTGCGTCTGTTATCATATTGACAGGACAGACCCAGCTACAAAAAACGCGTCCCCCTATCAAAAGATAAAAGAGCGTTACAACGGCTACACCGATCAACAGATCCGTCGCCAAAAGTGCTCCCGCTGCTAACATCTGTAGTGCAGCGTAAGGGTCACTCATCGGCACAAGATCAAAGATCCTTGATGAGCTGAGATTTCCTCTCAACACCGTCCATCCCCAGGCATTGCCTCCAAAATAGAGAAACAATAGCCCGATTTGGGTCACTCTTCGCATAATGAGGTAGCGGTAGTTATTCCATACAGTTTTCATCAGTACAGATCCTCCATTCCCTCATTCAAAGAGTCCACAGCCGACTTCTCACTAATCTTGGTCTTCGTCGTCTTCGCTTCAGCATCTTTAAGACGCTTCTCGTCCGACTTGTCCCAACCTTTGATGTAGTGAGTCCCCGCCTTACCTGTTGACACCTCTCTAGGAAGCACAAAGATAGACGCTTTTTCTGTTACACACGCCAGTTCACACATACCGCAGCCGGTACATGCATCTGAATGAACGACCGGTGTCATAAACGCATGTTTACCCGTTCGCACATTTTGTGCATAATCGATGGTGATCGCTTCACCTAAAATAGGGCAAGCCCTATAACAGGCGTCACACTGAATACCCCAAAACGCGATACAGCTCTCTGCGTCAATGACGGCAAGACCCATATCGGCACTGTTGATGTCCAGTACGCCATCGGTTGTGACACTCTCTTCATTAAGCGCACCTGTTGGACAAACAGGTACGCACGGTATATCGGTACACATATAACATGGAACATCTCTAGGAATAAAATATGGCGTTCCTAGAGGTTTATTGTCACCCGGTTTAGCAAGTAAGAGCGTATCGTATGGGCAGGCTTCAACACAAAGCCCGCACTTAATACACGTCTTCAGAAAATCGTCCTCTGTCAGAGCCCCCGGTGGACGAAGCAGCAGCGTTGATGCTGTCACTTCATCGACATAAGCACTCCATACAAAACCACCCAGTGCTGTTAATCCAACACCGCGTGCCATGTTGAGAATAAACTTTCGTCTATCTGTTAATGGTTCTTTTTTCTTTTCAGGTCTGTTTTCGCTCAAAACGATACTTCCCTTACCTTTTCTTGCTTCTTATGCTTTGTAAATTTTTACAGCACATTTTTTAAAGTCAGTCTGTTTTGACATTGGACATGTCGCATCCAGACAAACTTTATTGATGAAGACTTTCTCATCAAACCACGGCACAAATACCAGACCACGTGCAGGTCGGTTTCTACCACGTGTTTCAACACGCGCTTTTACACGACCACGACGAGACTCAACCCACGCAAGACCGCCTTGTTTAAGGCCTTTGTCTTTAGCATCTTGCGGGTGCATATAACAGAGTGCTTCAGGCACTGCGCGATACAACTCAGGTACACGCATTGTCATTGTTCCAGAGTGCCAGTGCTCAAGTACACGACCTGTTGATAACCATGTATCGTACTCTGCATCCGGCATTTCTGGAGGATCCATGTACGGACGAGCAAATATTTTGGCTTTATTTGGAAGCGGTGTCTTCTTGCTATCTTTGTCTTTACCGGTTAAAGTACCAGATTGTAGTGCTTTAGCAAGTGTTCCGTAGAATGCAAACGGATTACCGCTCTCTTTAGTCGCTTTTGCTGCGTATGGATCATACTTAGCATTGAAACGCCACTGCGTCTCTTTACCGTCAACAACCGGCCACTTAAGACCACGAACTTTATGGTAAACGTCAAACGGAGCAAGATCATGCCCGTGTCCACGGCCAAATGCTGCGTACTCTTCAAACAGGTACTTGTGAATATGGAAACCATAACCCTCAAATACCTTACCGTCAGAACCGACAACATTACGGCTGTCACCATAACCTTCAGAGTTATCGTAACCTTTTTGGATTGGATCGTTTTGATCAAGTTTATATGATTTGGCATCCGCATTGGCAAACAAGATGTCAAACATCGTCGTATCTTCACTATATCCCATCGCTTTTGCCGCAGCAATAACATCTGGAAGTGCTTCTTTACGTGGACCTGATGGTGCTTGCGCACCCCAAAGATCTTTAACCGTAAAGCGTTTAGCATACTCTGCCCACTGCCATGTATCTGACATCGAGTCACCTACCGGAAGGACTTGTTGTCTCCAGTGTTGTGTACGACGCTCGGCATTTCCGTAAGCACCCCATTTCTCATAGATCATCGCTGATGGCAAGATAAGGTCAGAGACTTTTGCTGAGATACCAGGGTACCCGTCAGAAGTAACGATGAAGTTATCCATCTCACGTGCTGCTTTGATCCAGTGTGTCGCACTTGCAGAATCCTGGTATGGATTACAGACATTGACCCATGCAAACTTGATCAGACCATCTTCGATGTCACGGTGGATCTTCATAATGTGCTGCTTACCAACACCATTCAGAGTACCAGCCGGAATTTTCCATTTTTTCTCTGCAATAGCACGGTGTTTAGGGTTTGCAACCATCATATCTGCCGGAAGACGGTGTGTAAATGTACCTACCTCACGCGCTGTACCACAAGCAGATGGCTGACCCGTTAGTGAGAATGCACCAGAACCCGGCTTAGCTTGTTTATTAAGCAAGAAGTGAACATTGTAAGAGAGTGTGTTATCCCAAGTACCACGTGTATGTTGATTCATACCCATTGTCCAGAAAGAGACAACCTTACGGCCTTTTTCAATGTAAAGTGCTGCTAAATCTTGTAGTTTCTTTTTGAAACCTTCGATGCTCTCATCCGGATCACCTTTTACAATTTTAGCTGTATAGTCCAGTGTATATGGTGCAAGAGATTTTTTGTACTCTTCAAAAGAGATCTCCCAGTGTCCTAATGTACCCGCTGTGTGGTTCATAGTGTCACCTGCTTTATAACCATATGGCTCTAAAGCTGGACCCTCTTTTTCAGAGACAATAGTTTTCATCTCTTTGTTAATGATCTCCATCTCTTTCGCGCTGTACTTACCGGCACTACCGTCAGGATTGACTGGAGTTACAGATTTTTCACCCGCTCTACGCATACCGTAACCAATGTTTACAGGACCAGCAGCAAAGATGATGTGTTTCTTGACAAAATCCCAATCGATTGATTCTGGGCTGTTGTAAACGATTTCACGTGCAATATAGTTCCACAGTGCCGTATCGGTATTTGGCGAGAAGATGATCTCAATATCTGCAAGATCCGAAGTTCTGTGTGTGTAAGTCTGAATCGAAACAACTTTTACACGATCCGGATCAGACAGTTTTCTATCTGTTACACGAGACCAGAGGATCGGGTGCATCTCTGCCATGTTTGAACCCCAAGCTACAACAGTGTCTGTAAGCTCGATGTCATCATAACAACCAGAAGGTTCATCAATACCGAATGTCTGGTAGAAACCAACAACCGCTGATGCCATACAGTGACGTGCATTTGGATCGATCGCGTTTGAGCGGAATCCAGCTTTCATCATCTTCTGAGCAGCGTAACCTTCCATAACAGTGTATTGACCAGATGCAAATACTCCTACAGCTTCCGGACCACCAGACTTAAGTGCTTTTTTCGTATGGAATTCCATCTCGTCAAATGCACGTTCCCAAGAAATAGGTGCGAATTTACCGTGTTTGTCAAACTCGCCTTTAGAGTTTACACGTAGCAATGGCTGAGTAAGACGGTCAGCCCCGTACATGATCTTCGCATTGAAGTAACCCTTGATACAGTTAAGACCGCGGTTAACCGGTGCTGCCGGGTCCCCTTTAACTGCTACGATCTTGCCATTTTTGGTCGCCAACATAATACCACAACCGGTACCACAGAAACGACAAGCCGCCTTATCCCAACGCCAATCGCTTGTTGCTGCTTCAGCTTTCGCCTGAGCTGCAGTCGGGACCGCCATTCCAATCGCACTGGCAGCTGACGCTGCCGCTGCGGACTTCAGAAAGTCTCTTCTTTCCATTGCCATGTGAACTCCTTAAATAAAATTAAAATTGAAAAATTACAATTTTCAATACAGATAATAATAGCACTTCGTAGTTAACATGTTTTTGATATAGGTCAATTTATACTTATCATAACTTATCATA
Organism: Sulfurimonadaceae bacterium; assembly: GCA_049672605.1. GTDB lineage: Bacteria > Campylobacterota > Campylobacteria > Campylobacterales > Sulfurimonadaceae > Sulfonitrofixus. Next base: position 1,278 of record JBATWM010000080.1, on the reverse strand, counting down.
CATAGAGGCAAACCCAGAAAGCAGGGAGCAAAAGGCGGTTAATTTCATATTTTAAATTTAAGATTGAAAGAAGATATTAAGGGTAATATTTTTAGTTAAAAAATGATTTTTTTGGAGTATTGAATAATAAGAAGGGAGTTAAGAGATCACTCTCTTAACTAAAGAAAAGGTCTACTAGTGTAGATCTTTCCAGATTTGACGTTTCCAAAGGTAAGCGAAAAGAACAAAGAAGATCATGAAGATCATAACGTTCTTACCAGTCTCATTACGCTCTTCAGCCAATGGATCACCAGCGATTTTCATGTATTCGATAACTTGTTCAGCAGCGTGAGCAGTCACACCTGTACGAGGCATCGCAGTTCCATGAAGTTGGCTCTGTGGGTTCTCGATAAATGTTGACAAGAAGTGCTCATTACGTGAACGGATGTACATAGAAAGATCCGGTGGCAATTTACCCATATAGGCTTTAACTGCATCCTGATAATCTAACACGTCCGCCTGGAAACGAAGCTCATCTTTTTTGTATTTAAAGTTTGGCATCTCGCCTAACTGCGTCCATTTTGTGTAACGTACAGCGTGACAACGGCCACAAGCATTTTCAAATGCCATTTCTGGTGTCACCTCTTCTGCTTTTACAGCAATAGACTGCATGTAGGCAACGATGTCAGCGATCTCTTGATCGATGTCTTCACCGCCTGCACCGTAAAATGCCGGCATTGGGTGTGGACGCATATCTGAGAACTTATGCTCTACCATTGTTGCGTGTGCAGGGTTTTTGATCAGGTCAGCAAGGAATTTTGCATCATAGATCGCACCGGCATTGCTAAGATCTGGCGGGTTAACACCATACGCTGCTGCAGCATCTTTGGCAGACATTCCTGTCTCCATACCAAGTGCTTTAACATTGTGACAACCGATACAACCGCCTGCCATAAATGTGTCAGCACCGCGTGTTGCATCACCCTCTTTTGTCAGTGCAGGAAGATCAGCATAAGCAAAACCTTCACTATCAACGTGTGCATGCATCTGACCGTGTGCGAACGGCTCTACTAGCCAATATGTAAGTAGAGAAAAGAACGTGACTACCGCTAATATAAAAAATTCTTTCATTATCTTCTCCCTATAACTTTTTTTCAAATTTTGTGATGATCGGCAACGCGATCCAAAGAGCGATAAATACCAATGCAGCGACAAGACCGATATCACTGTAAATACCTTCCGGAGGCAGTTTACCCATCGCTGTCAAGACGATCATATCGATCAGCATCAACCAGAACC
>JBATWM010000079.1:0-2726 GCA_049672605.1 Sulfurimonadaceae bacterium | reverse complement strand
CGAAAACGACTCGTTTAGTGCCAGCACCGATGAGGTTAAAGAGCTAAAAGGTTTTTACCTCAATCTCGAATCAAAAGAGAACCCATTTCTTGACAAACAGCTGCTTCAGCTCCAGATGCAGTTTGACACACTGAGTGCAAGACTGCGTAAAGAGTATGGTGCACAGAAGTTCTTGGTCTACTTTCAATCCTTCACCAACACCTACGCTCCATTTGAGACCCTGAAAGCTCTCTATGACAAAGCACTCTCTTTTGATGATGTTGTCGGTCTAAGTATCGGTACACGTTCAGATTCTATTACACAAGAGACGCTCGATTATTTAGCCGAGTTAGCGACTAAAAAAGAGATCTGGATCGAGTTTGGTATCCAATCGATCTATGATAAGACCTTGGACCGCATCAACCGTGGGCATGATTCGCAGAATGTCAAAGAGTGGATACACAAGAGCAAAGAGGCTGGCCTTCATGTCTGTGGTCATCTTATCTTCGGTCTGCCGGGTGAAGATAAACAGATGATGCTAGAGACGGCTAAAGAGGCCTATGCGTGGGGTATAGACTCAGTCAAATACCACTCTCTTTACGTCGTAAAAAGAACAGCGCTTGCAAATGAGTACGCTCGCGGTGAATTCACACCGATCAGTGAAGAAGATTATCTTGATGTCTTGGTTCAGGCTCTGCAGATGAAACCGGACAATATCAGTGTGCAACGTATGACAGCAGGTATTAATGACAGTAGTCTTATCTCACCGGATTGGTGTCGTGATAAGAACCAGCAGATCAGAAATATTAATGCCGCTCTCAAAAAAGTAGGTTTGAAGTATTAGTAAAAGTTCCAGTTTCGGGGCATCTTGCACAATCTACATGAGAACTGTTAAGAAAAAGCCAACTGCTTGGCTTTTTTAAGTTCGGAACCAAAGCAGATGTGTATCACACCTGCGACGGAGACCTTATATTTGGTTAGGTGAGTGCTTTGCCACTTCTTTATAATTCTGGTTTCCCTAGTTAACAAGAAGCTAATCACATTTTAGCTAAAATCCAAACTACTAAAAGAATAAAATTACATTAGGAATGCACATTATGGATGCAGCAAAAACTATCTGGATGAACGGCGTATTCATCCCTTGGGATGAAGCAAAGACTCACGTACTTTCACACACTCTTCATTACGGAAATGGTGTTATTGAGGGAACAAAAGCTTATAAAACAGCCAAAGGCTATGCGATCTTTCGTCTAAACGATCACACAAAGCGTCTTTTAGAATCAGCAAAAATGACACTTATCGATATCCCGTACACTGTCGAAGAGCTTAACCAGGCACAGATCGAATTGGTACGCAAAAACGAGTTCACCGGTGACAATGTCTATATCCGCCCTTTTGCCTTTTTAGGTTATGGCGTTATGGGTGTTCACCATAAAGGGGCACCTGTTGAGACTGTACTTGCTGCTTGGGAGTGGGGAGCATATCTTGGTGAAGAGGGTCTTAAACGCGGTATCCGTCTTAAGATCTCATCTATCAACCGTCCTGCTAACACCTCAAACATGGGTAAGGCGAAGGCAACAGCGAACTATCTTAACTCACAGATGGCAAAATATGAAGCGATCGAGTGCGGTTACGACGAAGGTCTTCTTCTTGATGATCAAGGCTATGTCGCTGAGGCAACGGGTGCGGCATTTTTCATGGTCCGTGAAGGCAAACTCATCACGCCGCCAAGTGACAATGCACTTGAGTCGATTACTCAAAAAACGGTCATCGAACTTGCAGGTGACATGGGTATCGAAGTCGAGCGTCGTCGTATTACACGTGAAGAGCTCTATATTGCCGATGAAGCATTTTTAACAGGAACAGCTGCCGAAGTAACACCGGTACGCAATATCGATGGTCGCATCGTAGGCGGAGGTTCACGTGGACCGATCACTGAGAAGATCCAGAGTACCTATTTTGATATCGTCTTTGGACGTAATCCAAAATATGACCACTATTTGACGTATATTTAACATGCAGAAAAAAAACTTAGAAAACGGAGTCTTAATGGCATCAGATATGAACGATTACTTCAACAAAAAGAAAAGCAGCGGCGGAAGCAATTCTAACAATAACAGTGGATTCAACGTCCCTAAACCACCAAAAATGGACTTCAACTTCGGTGGCGGAAAAGCGGGGATCATCTACTTTATCGGTGGTATCATCCTTCTGTTGATCCTGGCAAAACCTTTTGTCGTTATTACCGAGGGTGAACGCGGTATTTTAGCAACTAACGGTAAGTATGAAGCCCAAGCACTTCTACCGGGTCTACACTTTATTATGCCGGTAATTCAAAAGGTCTATATTGTCGATACGAAAGTACGTATTATTAACTATGCGGACAGAATCGATAGATCAGCGGTTACGGGCGAAGGTTTGACCATTAAACCGGCCATTACCGTTTTGGACAAGCGTGGTCTTCCGGTAGGAATCGAACTGACAGTCCAGTACCGTTTGAATGCAACTAATGCGGCACAGACGATCTCTAACTGGGGCTTCACTTGGGAAGAGAAGATCATCAACCCTGTTGTTCGTGATATTGTAAGAAATGTTGTCGGTCAATATGACGCAGAGTCTCTTCCTCAGAAACGTAATGAGATCGCTGTTGCCATTGACTTAGGTATTAGTAAAAGTGTTGATGCTCAAGAAAATACACCGGCAAACCTTGAGTCAGTCCAACTTCGTGAGATCATTCTTCCTCAAAA
>JBATWM010000078.1:0-32889 GCA_049672605.1 Sulfurimonadaceae bacterium | reverse complement strand
ATTTCTGCGTATGCACTCTTTTTTACCTCGGGGACAACAGGTGTGCCAACCGGGGCGATCAAAAATAGAGAGAACATAGAGGGTGAGCTTGACGCACTGCAGGCACTTTTTGCCCCTGAGGAGTTTGAAAGAGTGATCGTCACGGTTCCCTTTATTCATATCTACGGCTTTTTGTCCGGTCTGATGTTACCTAGTCGTCTAGGTTGTGAGGTACTGCTTAAAGAGGAGTACTATCCGCAAGAGCTGATGGCACTTCATGAACACAAAAAGAGCTTGGTGGTGACAAGTCCTGTCTACATCAAAGCACTGCTACGACTGAAGCGTGAACAAGACCTCTCCAATGTGGTCTTTTTATCATCTACAGGCCTTTTGGTTGAAGAGGAGGTAGAACGTTTCGAGAAGCAGTACAACACAAGACTGATCCAGCTTTTCGGCTCGACTGAGACAGGCGGTGTGGCGATTAAAAGAGGGGTCAACCCTTACTGGGAGCCGCTCAAAGGTGTTTCTGTGACGAAGAACCATGAATCGCGTATGGTGGTGGACTCACCCTACCTCTCGAGCCATCTATTTGAAGAGAGTATCACCTTGATGAAACGCCCCTACACAACGACGGATATCATTGAGCTGGAAGGCAAAAGATTCAAGCTTTTAGGGCGTGCCAATGAGATCATTAAAGTCTCCGGTAAACGTATCTCTATTGTGGAACTTGAAAATATCATTGAAAATGGCCTTGGCGTTGCTGATGCTCTGATCAGCATTAAAAAAGAGAACACCAAACTCAAAGATGAGAGCTTAGAGATCAAAATAGCAGGGCGAAAGATGCCAAGTGAGAGTGATGTCAAAGAGCTCTTTAAGATGCATTATCCGGAGATCAACTTCAGTTTTGAACTCTCAAATGTAAAAACCATTGAGAAAAACAATATGGGGAAAAAGGTACGCAGATGAGAACGCTGCTCTTAACTCTTTTTATCAGCCTAAACCTTTTTGGCGGTGTAGAGAGTTTTGAGAATTTTGTACGCGAGCAGACAACAGCTCAAACACCTCCTTCTGCCTCATTTGCTGTCTTAAAAGGGGACAAGATCCTTTATGAGAGCAGCTTTGGGTTTAATGACGCTGCTGCTTCACAAGCGACCTCTTTGGAGAGTGTCTATCATGTCTACTCTCTGACCAAGATATTGGCGGCAACCGTTGTAATGCAGCTGATTAATGAGGGGGTGCTCTCGTTAGATGAACCTGTTGAAAAGTACTTGCCGCGATTCAGAGCCAAGTATGACGACAAAGAGGTCACGGTTACGATCTTGAACCTGCTCAATCACAGCTCGGGCATCACTGACCGCTCTTCTGAGGTACGTCCACTGACAGATGACAACTATTACGCTTATGCAAAAGCGAACGGTATTGAGATCGCTGAGTATATAGAATTGCCATATCTGCCAGGGTCTGAGGCCAAATACTCGAGTGCAGAGTACATCATCTTAAGCCGCATTATCGAAAAGGCGACAGGTGAGGAGTTCGGTGAGATGGTGATGGAACGTGTTGTCGAACCGGCTCAAATGGAGCGAAGCGGCTTTACCTACACCGATGCAATGGCTAAAGATCAGGTCTATGGTACGATGAAGATGTTCTCGATTACCGGTATTGCGATGCGAATGTTTATGGACAGTGCCAACAAAGATCACTGGGATGGGACAACGCAGTGGTTGAAACAGTTTGACATAGGGTGGTTGGCAGCAGGTGGTCTTGTTGCACCTATCCATGACATGGCACTTTTCCTTTCGGCGTACAGTAATCATCTGCTCTTGGATGAAAAGACAAAGAAGATATTTTTAGAGACACCAACGGTGAAGGTCGACTCTTTTCTCTCTTCGCAAGAGGATGTCCGTTTCGGGATAGGGTGGTACCACATCACCGACAAAGGTGAGTTTTTTTACCAACATCAAGGACTTGGGCCGGGGTTTCGAACGATTATGCGTATCTATCCAAAATATGACATCTCCTTTGTTATTTTGACCTCTCAGACAGAGACGGACATTGATGCATGGGGCGATCGCTTGATTCAAGATGTCAAAGGGGGACTCTTTTGAAACGTATCGTTGTGACGGGTCTTGGTATGATCAATGCTTTAGGGCATGACAAAGACTCTTTTCAGGCTATTGTTGACGGTGAGTGCGGCATCGACACGATCACTCTTTGTGACAGCAGTGAACTTGATTGTAAGATCGCAGCTGAGGTGAAAGATTTTGACCCCTCGACAGTCATGAAAAAGCGAGATCAGAAGAAGGCTGACCGCTTTATACAGCTGGGTCTGCATGCGGCCATGGAAGCCTATGCAGATGCCTCTTTAGAAGATGTTGATACAACAGCTTTCGGTGTGGTCAGTGCTAACTGTCTGGTTGGGATTGGTTCGGTTGAAGCGGCGGCAGACATTAAAAACAGCTCCAAACTCTCTCATATCTCACCTTTTTTAATTCCTTCCTATATGCCTAATATGCTGGCGGGTCAGGTCTCCATGAAGTTTGACCTGAGAGGGCCGAACCTGAGTGAGAATACGGCTTGCGCCGCAGGAACGCATGCCATCATTGAAGCGTATAAGACGCTGCAGTTTTCAAAAGGTGAGGGGATGATCGTTGTGGGTGCTGAAGCAGGCGTCACACCACTTGCACTTGGTGGCTTTGGTGCGATGAGTGCACTCTGTAAAGATCATAATGAGACCCCGAAAGAGGCGGTACGTCCTTTTGACAGAGAGCGTAGCGGTTTTGTGATGGGAGAGGGTGCAGGAGCTCTTGTTTTAGAGACACTTGAACATGCACAAAAACGCGGGGCCAAGATCTATGCCGAGATCATCGGTTTTGGTGAGAGTGCTGATGCGTATCACATCTCTACACCGCAGCCGGAGTCACGCGGGGCTATCAGTGCTATACGCGATGCTTTCGAGATGGCTCTCTCACCTAAGATCGACTACATCAATGCCCATGGCACGAGTACCTTTTATAATGACATCCGTGAGGCAAAAGCGATCGATACGGTCTTTGGCGAGATGCAGCCTTATGTGAGTTCGATCAAAGGTCAGATCGGTCACACCCTTGGTGCAGCCGGAGCGATCGAAGCAGTAGTCTCTATCTTGGCAATGCAGGAAAACATCTTGCCGCCGGTCATTAATTACAGAGAGAGTGAGGAGGAGATGGCGAAGATCAACCTTGTCAAAAACAGTGCTATAAAAATGGAAGTTAACCGTGTGTTGAGTTGTAATTTTGGATTTGGCGGTACCAATGCCGCTATTGTTTTTGAGAAGTTTGTTGGGTGACTCTTACCTCTAATGATATACTCTACTATTTCACACTAAAGGTCTCTTTATGTATAAATCACTTTTTTCGGCAATCGCATTTAGTTTAGTTATTATGGGATGCGCTGCAGCGGAACCCACGCCAACCGCAGAGACAACAACGGAAAAATCATCACAGACATTGGAGGGTCCCAAATGGAAGCTGCTCAGTTTTGGTTTGACGCGAATGGCTGTTCCCCAAAAGGCTTTTATAATATTCAAAGATGGAAGATACAGCGGAAACGGCGGTTGTAACAGTATTGGCGGTGGATACAGTGTAGAGGGCTCAAAGATCACATTTACAGAGGGAATGTCTACAATGATGGCCTGTCCAGAACTCGATCTTGAGCAGAAGTACCTGAACGATTTAGGCAGTGTGGACGCATATGTTATTGATGGAGATACCTTAGATCTTCAATCACAAGGTAAAAGTACGTTGCATTTTAAAAGAGAGTAGTCTTAATCTGTGTAAATCTGCGTAGTCTGTTGCCAAAATGCTCTTAGCTGAACGGTAATGGGGGCCTCTTAATGAATATGCAATATCTTTGAGTTATAATAATTACAAATATATTTTTACTTAGGAATTTTGATGTACCTAGAAGAAGAGAGATTTGCTCTTTGGGCTGATTTTATTGAACGCGACTATTTAGACAATGAGTTTAAGAGATTGGTCGAAAAAGGGATCATTAACGGGGCCACGTCCAACCCTTCGATCTTTAAAAGTGCGATCTTGACATCACCTGCATACAAACGACAGTTAGCGGAACTAGACGGTTTAGATGCCAAAGCCAAATACGAAGCGTTAGCTGTTTTTGACATCCAAAAAGCTGCTGACATCTTACGTCCTCTGTATGATGCGGGTGATGATGGCTATGTCAGTATCGAAGTCGATCCGATGCTTTGTGATGATGCAGAGGGAACGATTGATGAAGGGCGCCGTCTGCATAAGACGATAGGCCGTCCTAATGTAATGATCAAGGTTCCGGCAACCAAAGCAGGTTATGTGGCAATGAAGGCATTAGTAGGTGATGGTATTTCCGTTAATGCAACGTTGATCTTTTCAAAAGAGCAGGCGCTCTCATCTGCTGAAGCCTTTGAAGCAGGGCAAAAAGAGAGTGGTACCCGTGTTGACACTGTGATCAGTGTTTTTGTCAGTCGAATTGACCGTGCAATGGATGCAGAATTATCAGAAAAAGGGATTGCCCCGGCATTGGCAGGGAACTACAATGCAGCGGCTATCTACAGTGCTATTGAAGCAAAAGGTGTTGCACGATGTCGTACGCTTTTTGCTTCCACCGGGGTAAAAGGTGATGATCTTCGCCCGTCATATTATATTGATGAGCTTTTAGCAGTACACTCGGTCAACACCGCGCCGGTAGAGACCATTGATGCCTTTGTCAAAGGGGGCGACAAGGTGATCAAACTGCCTATTGATGCAGCTACTATCGATGCCCACTTTGCGAAGATCAAAGAGGCCGGTATCGATTTTGACGCAGTCGTCGCTAAGCAGATCAGTGACGGTTTAGATGCCTTTAAAGAGGCGTACAGTGAAATTTTGAGTGAATTGGAGTAATTATGGCAGCAAACAGTGCATTAGAAGTAGATATTAGTTCGTTAACCTTTGAGACCCTGGAGAAGATCCGTGGATATCTTAAACGTATGATCGATGCAAAAGGCTCTGACCTTCATATTAAAGCAAATGCGGTCGTACGCGCCCGTATTCAAGGCGAGATCACACCTATGTCTGGTGAGATCCTCTCGAAACAAGAGGCTCTTACCTTTGCAAAAGAGCTGCTGCGTACCCGCTTTCCTGAGTTTGTAGAGAAAAAAGAGCTTGACCTTGTCTACCCTTACGATGAGAATACCCGTTTTCGTGTCAATATCTTTTTTCAGATGGAAGGTGTATCGGCTGTCTTTCGTGTTATTCCGGTTAAGATCCTCTCACTTGAGGAACTTGGATTGCCAAGTATTCTTAAAAAGTTTACGCAGATCGAACGTGGTATGATCCTGGTCACAGGGGTAACGGGTTCAGGTAAGTCAACCACCTTGGCAGCGATGATCAATGAGATCAACTGGAATAAACGCAAGCATATTATTACCGTTGAAGACCCGATCGAGTTTGTACACAAAGATAGAAAATGTGTTGTCAACCAGCGCAGTGTCGGACAAGATACCTTTAGTTTTGGAAACGCGTTGCGTGCTGCACTGCGTGAAGATCCTGATATTATTCTGGTTGGGGAGATGCGTGACCGTGAGACCATTGAGACAGCACTGCATGCCTCAGATTCCGGTCACCTGGTATTTTCAACACTGCACACCTTGGATGCCAAAGAGACGATTAACCGTATTGTTTCGAGTTTTGCTACAGAAGAGCAGCCTCGTATTCGTCTCTCCCTCGCCTCTGTTCTTCAAGGGGTTATCTCCCAGCGTCTTGTTCCGACAGTCGATGGTAAACGTGCAGCTGCACTGGAAGTTATGGTCAAAACACCGTACATTGCACAGCTTATTTTGGAGAGCCGTGACGTGGAGATCCGTGATGCTATTGAAGATGGACGTGAGATCTATGGTTCACAGAGCTTCGATCAACATATTTTAGATCTTTGGAACACGAAGATTATCTCGACTGAGGAGGCCTTTAACTACGCTACCTCACCGTCTGACCTTAAACTTAAGATGCAAGGTATGGGTGGCAAGGTCGGTGCTTCGCCTAAGAGTGGAGAAAATGAGACGGTCTTTAATGAGGATGAGATCTTCCAAATCAAAAAAGACTAAAAGTTCCAGCTGCACCGCATCTTGCACAAAAGTTTGACTCTCGGCGTACAAGTGTACGCTATCGGTCTAACAATTTGCACAATCTACAGCACATCTGAAACTTTTACTAGGCAAGAATATTTTAAGATGAGCTTTTGCCATCTTTCTTAGCAGTCAGCACTTTATCTAAAGCTTTCTCTTATGACTTTTTCAGTATAATCCGGCTCATTTTATTACAAGGAACTAACTATGTTAGAAGGAATTATTAGAGAGAGTATCGGTAAAGTAGGAACAAAAGCACTACGCCGTGATGGTTATCTAATTGCGAATATTTACGGAAAAGGTCTTGAAAACATCAATGCTGCATTCAAAATGAATGAGTATATCCGTACAGTTCGCAATAAAGATACTTTGGCATTTGCTGTTTCAGTAGGTGGTAAAGAGATTAATGTTGTTGTACAGGGCTATGAGTCTCAAGCAGTAACAGGAAACCTTCTTCATGTTGACCTTATGGTTGCACAACCAGGTGTTGTGACTAAGTACCATGTGCCAGTTGAGCCTGTTGGTTCACCGGTTGGTCTTAAAAACAAGGGTATGTTGTATGTTGCTAAGAAGCGTCTTGCAGTTAAAGCAGCGCCAGAAGCACTTCCAGCTTCAATCGTTGTAAACGTTGAGAACCTTGACCTTGGTGACTCTGTACTTATCCGTGATCTTGATGCTATCGAAAATGTAACATTTACTGATAGCGATCGTGTTGGTGTACTAAGTATTATCAAAGCGAAGTAATTTGCTTATTGTCGGACTTGGTAACCCCGGTTCGGCCTATGCCGAAACTCGACATAATGTCGGGTTTATGGTCATCGATGAACTTCTTTCTCGACACTCCCACGACACTATCTCTAAAGCCGCATTCGAAGGCGAACTTTTCAAAATCAAAGAACATTTTTTACTCAAACCCACCACTTTTATGAACCTTTCAGGCCGCTCTGTTGCCACTGTAAAGAAGTTTTATAAAATTGATGATGTTGTTGTCATCCATGATGATCTTGATCTCCCTTTTGGTGCGCTTCGTTTTAAGATCGGTGGCGGTCATGGAGGGCATAACGGTCTGAAGTCGACAGACAGTATGATCGGTAAAGAGTACCTGCGCGTTCGAATGGGTATAGGCCGTCCGGAACACAAAGGTGAGATCACGAGCTTTGTTCTTGGAAAATATGACGACAGTCAACAAGAGCTGCTAAAAGCACAAATAGCACAGACAGCTGATGCCATAGAAGCATTGTGGCGAACGCCTTCATGGGAAGACGTCGCCTCGAAATACTCAATAAAAAAAGTACCCAATAAGGCTAATGCGCCCATCGCATAAGTTCGAACCCATCTGTATTAAGATAAAATCTAGTATCACTTTTGTAAAGGAAGCCTCAACTTGTTAGCCTTTCGTTATATCGCTTTTCATTACATCAAATATTTTACTGTTATCTTGGCAGCATTGAGTGCTTTTATGGTCGGTTTTGACTATATGGAAAATGGTGCCAACCTGCCTAACTCTGCCAACCTTGTTATGATCTATGTTGTCTATAAAACCTTTTATGCCATTGACATGCTGCTGCCGCTTGCGCTGGTCTTTGGTATGATCGCCACGAAAGTGCTGTTGATCCGATCTAACGCGCTTGTGGCTTTTTACTCCATAGGCTACTCAAAAAATGATGTTTTAAAGCCCTTTGTTATGGTCTCTATAATGGTCATTTCGATCTATGTCGCTTTTCATGCCACATCAGCATTTGCAAGAGCTAATGAATACGCGACCAACATTGCAAAAAGCTCGAGTTATTTGAGACCGACATCAAACCTCTTTTTTACCTATGAAAACAAATACATCTTTTTTGGCAAACTCTTTCCGCTTCAACAACGGGCAACAGATGTGCGGGTCTTTGAGATCGATGAGAGTAACTTGAAAGAGTTGGTTGTCGCCAAAAGTGCCTACTATAAAGATGACTATTGGCATGTTCCAAAAGCACATGTTATGCGAAAACCTGACCAGATCTCTTTTGACGGAAAAGGTATTGAGATCGAAGAGCGGGAGACCATGTCGATCCTAAAAGGCTTTAAGCCTAAGATCTTGGACCAGGTTTATGAAGGTAAGGCCAACTATACCATTATAGATGCGGTGGATGCGCTCTTTTTATTGACAGACCAAAATGTGAATGTTGACCGCATCAAGAGTGCGCTTTACAAGACTTTTTTGAACCCGCTGTTTGTTCCAAGCCTGATCATCATTATCTTCTTTTTTGTGCCGATATCTCAGCGGTTTTTGAACATTACCTTTTTTAGTTTTGGTGCGATTTTGGCAACACTCACAACATGGGCGGTACTTTTTATACTCTCAGAGCTCTCATTTAACAAGGCGATACCAAGCGAAGTGGGTATTGCTTTGCCTGTATTTGTCCTTTTTCTTGTGGCCATTTGGCAGTGGGTTCGCCACTCTACGCCATCAAAGCCAAAAACTATTTCTTAAACATATTTTTCTTATTTTGACATTATTACGGCACCAACCAAACATCTAAATATTTGGTTGGTGCCGTAATAGAACAACAAATGTTCTCCATAAGCACATTTTCGCTAAAATTCGGCAATAAAATGGCTAGGGTAGACTCCTAGATAAGGAACAGAAGCGATGAACTTTAAAGAGTTAGCAAACAAGTACAAAACCCCTCTTTATGTGTATGATCTTGACCATATGACACAGCAGTATGAATCACTAAAAGGTGCATTCAAAGGACGTAAAGCTCTGCTGGCATATGCTGTAAAAGCCAACTCGAACCTAAGTGTTGTTCGCCATTTTGCAAAGCTTGGTGCGGGTGCTGATTGTGTCTCTATTGGTGAAGTTCGTCGTGCATTTTTAGCAGGCATACCAAAATATAAGATCATCTTCTCAGGTGTGGGCAAGGGTGATGATGAGATCCGCGAGGCGATCGAACGTGATATCCTCTACATCAACCTTGAGAGTGACGGTGAGTTGGAACGTGTAGAGATGATCGCTAAAGAGATGGGTGCGACAGTACGTATTAGCATACGTGTTAACCCAAACATCGATCCTAAGACACACCCTTACATCTCGACTGGCCTTCATGCCAACAAATTCGGTGTGGATATCAATACGGCAAAACGTATGTATATTCGTGCTAAAAACTCAGCGCATTTAGACCCGGTCGGTATCCATCAACACATCGGTTCACAGCTTACTGAGCTTGACCCGATCCGTGAGGCAAGCGAGATCGTTGCAGACTTGGTGCGTTCACTGCAAGCTATTGACATCAACTTGAAGTTCTTTGATGTCGGCGGCGGGCTTGGCATTAAGTATGATGATGAGACGACGATCGATCCGTATGATTATGCACAAGCCATTCTAGGCACGTTGACCGGCCTTGACATTACTGTTGTCGGCGAACCGGGACGTTACCTTACTGCTAATGCAGGGTACTTCTTGACTAAAGTGATGTATGAGAAGAAAAATGATGACAAACGTTTTGTTATTGTCGATGGGGCGATGAACGATCTTCTTCGTCCAAGTCTTTATAACGCGTATCACTTTGTCGAAGCGGTAGAGAAAGAGGGCGACACGAGCAAGGCTGACATCGTCGGACCGGTATGCGAAAGCGGTGACTTTTTAGCGAAAGACTATGCACTGCCTGCTCTAGAACATGACGACCTGTTAGTTGTTCATAGTGCCGGTGCTTACGGTTTTGGTATGGGAAGCAACTACAACACACGAGGTCGTTCGGCTGAGGTGGCTGTAGAAGGTGGTGAAGACCGTCTTATTCGCCGTCGTGAGACTTTTGAAGATCTAATAGCTCTTGAAAAAGAGTTTCTGGATTAAAGTGATAAAATAGTATACGTTAAAGATAGATCACTGAGTGCTAGGGGAGAGAATATGAAAACATTAGATGATTGTCGTAGAGAGATCGACCGATTAGACGAAGAGCTGCTTGACCTTCTTAATGAGCGTATGCGTGTTGTTGAACGTGTCGGTGAGATCAAACATGAGACAGGTGGTGCGATCTATCGTCCTGAACGTGAAAAAGCGATCATTGAACGTCTTAGTGCAAAGTCAAAAATAGATGGTGGTATACTCAATCAAGCGGCTATTGAAGCCCTTTATCTGGAGATCTTTGCCGTATCACGTAACCTTGAACTGCCTGAACGCATCGCCTATCTTGGCCCGGAGGGGAGTTTTACCCATCAGGCGGCAGAGTCGCGTTTTGGTGCGATGAGCGACTATCTTTCCGTCGGTTCTATCCACTCTGTCTTTAAAACAGTAGAGTCGGGTCGTGCGAAATTCGGCGTAGTGCCCATAGAAAACTCACGAGACGGCATTGTCGGTGAGACTCTGGACTTACTCGCAAAGAGTTCTATCAAGATCGTAGCAGAACTCTACATGCCGATCCATATGGCGTTTGCGACAAAAGCAGAACATTTTAAAGATATCAAACGCATCTACTCAAAAGATAAGGGTTTTGGACAGTGTCGCGAGTTCTTGCAGTTGCATGAGCTACTGCATATCGAACAGATCCCGGTTGAGTCGACGGCAAAAGCGGCTATTTTAGCAGCTGAAGATCCTGAATCTGCGGCGATCTGCAGCCACATTGCTGCGAAACTGTATGGGGTGCCGACAATGTTTGAGAACATCGAAGATGTTTATGACAACACAACACGCTTTTTTATTTTGAGTGATTTTAAAAATGCGCAAAGCGGCCATGACAAGACCTCTCTGTTTGTACGTCTAAAAGATGCAGAAAAAGCCGGTGCTTTGGTCAACTTCTTAAGTGACTTTGATCAGGCAAAAATTAACATGAGTAAGATCGAGTCGCGTCCAGCCCATGATGAGAGTGGGTTCGCCTATTGGTTCTTTATGGACATCTACGGGCATATTGATGATGCAAACATCCAACAGGTTATGCAAGCACACAGTGAAGAGATCACCTGTCTTGGCAGTTATGTAAAAGGGGAGTTGTGAAGTTTAATGCAGTTTTAGATGATATTGTCAGTTATGAGGCAGGCAAGCCGATAGAGCTGGTCGTACGTGACTTTGGTATTAAGAGTAAAGATGTTGTCAAGCTGGCAAGTAATGAAAACCCTTACGGCTGTTCACCGAAAGTGCAAGCGGCTGTGACTATGGTCATAGGCAACATGGCACTCTATCCGGATGACTCGATGATGCACCTGAAAACAGCCCTCTCACAGAAGTTTGATGTTAATGAAAATGAGATTATTGTCGGAGCCGGAAGTGATCAGGTGATTGAACTTGCTGTCCATGCAAAAGTTTCAAAAGGTTCTAAAGTCTTGATGAACTCCATCACCTTTGCGATGTATGAGATCTATGCAAAACAGGTGGGAGCAGAGATCGTTCGTACAGCGTCAAGAGAACATGACCTAGAAGAGTTTTATGAGCTTTATCTTGAGCATAAACCGGAGATCATCTTTATCTGTACGCCGAACAATCCAACCGGCGATGCCATCGATGCGAATGAGCTCAAAGCCTTTTTAGACAAGATCGACAGCGAGACTTTGGTGCTTGTCGATGGGGCTTATATGGAGTACACTCGTTTTAAAGACGAGAGCAAATCTGTGACGCCAAAGGAACTGGTAGACGCTTACGACAACGTGCTTTATCTTGGGACATTCTCTAAGGCTTATGGACTAGGCGGTATGCGTGTCGGTTACGGTATCGCCCGTGCCGACATCATCCAGGCTTTTTATAAACTGCGCCCGCCATTCAATATTACGACCTTGACACTCGAAGCAGCGACAGTGGCACTTGACGATGAAGCGTTTGTACAAGATTGTATCGCTAAAAGTTTTGCCGAGATGGATCGTTACCATGAGTTTGCTCTCAAACATAACATCGAAGTGATCGAGAGTTTCACTAACTTTGTAACCTTGGTCTTTGATGCGAACAGAAGTGCTTCTAAGCTGGCGCAAGAGCTGTTAGAACGAGGTATGATCGTGCGTGACCTGAAAAGTTATGGTCTAAATGCTATTCGCGTGACCATCGGCACCCCTGCACAAAATGATCGCTTTTTTGAGCTGGCTGATTCTCTACTCTGACCAATGAGCTTGCGTTCATGAATACAGAAGTGTTGCCACAGCATCTGAAAAGTACTCTGTTACGACACTCTAAAATACTGTTGGCACTGCTTTTTGGTGCCTTGGCACTACTTCTCTACGTTACATCACTTCTTTCTCAAGCAACAGCACTTTCGGATATCTTTGTAGATATCGCAATCTATACCATCTATATCTTACTTGTATTGCTCCTCGGGTCAATAGCTTTTATCGGTTACTGTCGTTTTGAACAAGAACCTTTGATAGAGATGAACAGCTACACTCCAGAGGGAGATCTCTTAGACATAGAAAACTTATTAGAGCAAAAAGAGGAAAGTCTCTTTGATCAAGATGAAAAAATGGTGGATGATAGCGATTATAAGGCTATGATCAACAGTTCAAAAAGTAGACTACCATCAGACCTCACTGAAACAATGCGGGGCTTTGGGGCAGTTGAATCGTCAGAAATAGAGAAAATAGTGGACTATCTGAGTCAACAACATCCTCAAATCGCTGCTGTCATACTTTTGATGATAGACGTAAAAAAAGCAGAAACTATTTTAGAGCATTTTGAAACCGCTCAGAGAGATGATGTTGTTACAAGCATGGAAGATACGGGAACTATTTCACAAGAGGCTCTGCATCTCTTGGATGACGCCTTGCAAATAGAGCTTTTCGCGCTTCAAAAAGAGTGCTCGGCCTTACTACAGTTAGACAGTGCTGAGATCAGAGAGATCTTGCGCCACGTAGATAAAAAAGAACTTATGTTTGCACTTAAGGGTGCTATGCAAGAGTTGCAAGAGAAATTCTTTGTTAACATGTCGTCAAAAGCATCTACAGAATTTAAAAATGTATTGGCATCGGTATCTCGAATTGATCAGAAAAAAAGTCAAAATGCTATAAAAAACCTTTATCTCATAGCAGAACAACTAAGAGATAATGGTAAAATTCGCGCTACAAATAAGGCAATGGGGTAAGTATGGACATATCATCATATTCACTAGATGAACTACAGAAACTTTGTGGTGATATTCGTGAACGCATCTTGGAAGTTGTCAGTGTCAATGGGGGTCACCTTAGCTCGACACTGGGTGCTACCGAACTTATTGTTGCGATGCACAAAGTCTTTGACTCCAAAAAAGACCCTTTTATCTTTGATGTCTCACATCAAGCCTATGCTCATAAACTGATCACAGACCGTTGGGATGAATTTAGTACGCTTCGTCAATTCGGCGGACTTTGCGGCTACACTAAACCATCAGAATCAGAAGATGACTACTTTGTAGCAGGGCACAGTTCAACTTCTATCTCACTAGGCGTTGGTGCTGCTAAGGCGATCGCCCTTAAAGGTGAACAAGAGAGCCGTATTCCTGTTGCGATGATAGGTGATGGCTCTATTACTGCCGGAATGGCATTTGAAGCGATGAATGAACTTGGTGACCGTAAATACCCGATGGTGATTATTTTAAATGATAATGAGATGAGTATCGCTAAGCCTATCGGGGCACTTTCACGCATGCTTACCTCCACCATGGCGGGTCCTTTTTACCAAAAATTTAAAAAACGCACGGAAGCTTTTGTCGATAATTTCGGCGAGAGTGCACACTATCTGGCTAAACGTTTTGAAGAGTCTTTCAAATTAATTACCCCGGGTATACTGTTTGAAGAGCTGGGAATCGAATATATCGGTCCGATAGACGGGCATGACCTTAAAGCATTGATCGATACTTTTGAGATAGCCAAATCAATGGGTAAGCCTGTTATTATTCACGTGCAAACGGTAAAGGGCAAGGGTTATAAAATAGCCGAAGGCCAGCATGAGAAGTGGCATGGGGTTGGTCCATTTGACAGAGAAAGTGGTTCATCTGCACCAAAAAGCGGTGCAAAAGCTGCGACGCAGATCTACACCGAGGCGATGTTGGCACTTTGTGAAAAGAACGCTAAAGTCGTCGGTGTTACTGCAGCAATGCCGGGAGGAACAGGGTTGACCGCACTGATGGAAAAATATCCTGACCGTTTTTGGGATGCAGCGATCGCTGAGCAACACGCCGTTACCTCAATGGGCGCTTTGGCTGTTGAAGGGTTTAAACCTTTTTGTACCATCTACTCGACGTTCATGCAGCGTGGTTATGACCAGGTTATCCATGATGTCTGTCTGATGGACCTGCCGGTTGTCTTTGCAATGGACAGAGCCGGAACCGTCGGTGAAGACGGTGAGACGCATCAAGGGGCATTCGACGTCAGTTTTATGCGCGCTATCCCTAACATGCGTCTCTGTGCACCACGAGATGAGAAGTCGTTTCATCACTCTATAGAGTTCGCGAGTACGTATGACCATCCACTCTCTCTACGTTATCCTAGAGGAGCTTTTTTAGACGCAGACCTACCTGAGTCGACACCTTTTGAAGAGGGTAAAGCGCAACTGCTAAAAGAGAGTGACGAAGACATACTCTTTATTGGCTATGGCAATGGTGTCGGACGCGCGGCACAGACAAGAGAACTGATGGAAGAAGATATCGCACTGCTTGATCTTCGTTTTGTCAAACCGCTTGATGAAGCGATGTTAAAAACCTTGGCGAAAAAACATAAAAAGTGGTTTGTCTTCAGTGACAGTGCCAAGATGGGCGGCGTTGGTTCTGCTATCTTGGAGTTTTTGGCAGATGCGAAGATACTAAACATAGAACTGACCAGTTTTGAGTACGAAGATGAATTCATTACACACGGAAATACAAAGCTTGTAGAAGAGTCGTTAGGCCTTCTACCTGAACAGCTTGCTAAGAGAGTTAAGATCTTAGCATAAGCACACCGGCGATACGCCCGGTCTTCTGTTTGTCCGCCCGATATGAGAAAAAGTCTCTGTTCTCACAGGCGTTACAGATATCAAGATCCTCAATATTCTCCTTTTTAACTCCGGTCTCCTGCAGTTGTCTATGGATGATCGCATTGACCTCTAAATAGTAGCTTCCCTCTTTGGCTATGACGGCAAAGCCGTAACCGTCATCTGCCACCTCTTTAGCTATCTTCTCACCGACCTCATAACAGCAGCCATGAATAGAGGGACCGAGCACAACAGTTATATTTTCTATCTTACATTCAAAGTCGTTACACATCTTCTCAATAGTCTTAGGAACGATTGCTTTGACTGCACCTGCGCGTCCGGCATGGGCAACCGCGATGACATTTTGAACACTGTCAAAAAGCAGTACCGGGGTGCAGTCGGCTGTCATCACCATAAGTGGAACGCGAGGTTGATTTGTAATCAGAGCATCACACTCCGGAGGATTCTCAAAGTTGTGAATGTCCGGATCCACAACAATGATCTTGTCCGAATGAATTTGTTGCATATGAACCAGTTTACTAAGGTCGTAACCCATCTTCAGTGCAAGTTTCTCTTGGTTCTTGATGACATCATCGGCATTGTCACCTACATGAAAGGCAAGATTGTTACTGTTGTAAGGTCTGTTCGACATGCCGTTATGACGGGTGGTAAAGGCGTGTGTGATCTGTTTAAATCTGTTTAATAGTCTGCTCGATAAATTTTGCATAGTTTGATTATACATTAGAACATCGTGTAAACGAGCTTTATAGGTAAAGAGTTATCTCTTCACTAGGGACGAGGAGCGTGTATATTACTTTACTTTAAAACAAAAATTCGATTTTCGATACTAAGCCTTGCCAAAAGAGAATCTGCTAAAATACTTTGGATATCTATGTAGTCTTAGTGATACCTATCAATAAAAAGGAGAGATGTTGCACCCACTCCATACTATGCCGGTTACATTAACGGGAAGTAATGTCGAAAAAAAGCGTGAAGAGATACGTGAATATTTTCATAAGACTTATGATCTTTTTGAAGATCTATTTACAGTTTTCAACGATGACAGCGTCTTTTACGAACAGCCTGAAGCGACACGCCACCCGCTCATCTTCTATTTTGGCCATACGGCCACCTTTTTTGTGAACAAATTTATGGTCGCCAAGGTGATCGACAACCGTCTTAACCCGGAGTTTGAATCGATGTTCGCCGTCGGTGTGGATGAGATGAACTGGGATGATATGGAGAGCGACCACTATAGATGGCCAACAGTCTCTGAAGCAAGAGCGTATAGAGCTGAGGTGCGCAAACTCGTAGACGACCTCATAACAACATTCGCTTTAACCCTTCCGATCACACAAGAGAGCCCATGGTGGATCATCTTGATGGGGATCGAACATGAGCGTATTCACATCGAGACCTCGAGTGTGCTGCATCGGCAACTTCCTATAGAGAAGGTCACGTCAGTTGCCAACTTTCCTATCTGTCCTGACAGCGGTGCGGCTCCGAAAAATGAGATGATCGCTATCGATGGCGGTGAGGTGATCTTAGGCAAAGAGAGAAGTCATCACCTCTATGGCTGGGATAATGAGTACGGTCTGCAAAAAGAGAGTGTCAAACCCTTTAAGGCAGCAAAGCAACTCTGCTCAAACGAAGAGTACTTGGCCTTTGTGCAAGATGGCGGGTACACCAATATTGACTATTGGAATGAAGAGGGCAGACACTTTTTAGAGATCTCTTCTGCGACACATCCGACGTTTTGGGTGGACAAGGGTGACGGCAGTTTTGATTACAGAACGATGACCGAGGTTATAGCTATGCCGATGAACTGGCCGGTCGATGTTAATGCCTTGGAGGCAAAAGCGTATTGCCGTTGGAAAAGTGAACAAGAGGGCAAAGAGTACCGCCTTTTGAGTGAGCCGGAGTGGTACCTCTTGTATGAACGAGCCGGCATTAATGATGTGCCTGACTTTGATGACAGTAAGGCTAACATCAACTTGGCACATTTTGCTTCATCTTCTCCTGTCGATACCTTTGCTTTTGGTGATATTTATGATATCGTAGGCAATGTTTGGCAGTGGACGGAGAGTCCTATATACGGGTTCAAAGGGTTTGAACCGCATCATGCGTATGATGATTTCTCTCTGCCGACCTTTGATGGCAAACACAACCTTATAAAAGGCGGTTCGTGGGCAAGTACCGGGAATGAGTTGATGAAACACGCACGTTATGCATTTAGACGCCATTTTTATCAACATGCAGGATTTAGAATTGTCGAAGGAGACAAAGTGAGTACAGAAGAAAATATCTATGAAAGTGATGCTCTTGTGTCACAGTATTGTTATTTCCAGTATGGTAATGACCATTTTGGTGTAGATAACTTTGCAACAAAATGTGCTGAGTATGCTTTAGAGTATGCTAAAACGACGCCAATGAACCATGCTCTTGACCTTGGTTGTGCGACAGGGCGCGCAAGTTTTGAGTTGGCACAGGGCTTTGATAAGGTGACGGGTATCGACTTTTCGGCACGTTTCGTTCAGGTGGGAGTTGACTTGAAAATGAACAGAGAGATAGGTTTTCAACGTGTTATTGAGGGTGAGATCGTTGCTCAGGAACGTGTGACACTTGACGAACTCGGGTTTAGCGAAATCGCAGAAAATGTTAACTTTTGGCAGGGTGATGCTTGTAACTTGAAAGCGCATTTCGGCGGGTATGATCTTATCATGGCAACGAACCTGATCGATAGACTCTATGAGCCGCTGCTCTTTTTAAATGATGTTGATCAACGCATCAACGATGGGGGTTATCTGATCTTGACCTCACCGTATACATGGCTGGAAGAGTACACTAAAAAAGAGTTCTGGCTAGGCGGCTACAAGGACAAAAACGGTAATGCGGTGAGCACCCTAGATGGTCTCAAAAATGCGTTAGAAGGGAAGTTTGAGTTAGTCGCGACTCATGATGTCCCTTTTGTTATTCCCGAGACCGCACGTAAGTTCCAGCACACAATTTCACAGATGAGCGTGTGGAAGAAAAAATGAGTTTCGACTTTCAGTGTGTGGTAGACAGAACAGCAACAAATGCGGAGAAGTACACCCTTCGACAAAAGCTTTTTAAGACGGAAGAAGTCCTGCCTATGTGGGTG
Source organism: Sulfurimonadaceae bacterium (assembly GCA_049672605.1). Taxonomy (GTDB): domain Bacteria; phylum Campylobacterota; class Campylobacteria; order Campylobacterales; family Sulfurimonadaceae; genus Sulfonitrofixus. Next base: position 14,754 of record JBATWM010000078.1, on the reverse strand, counting down.
GCTGACATGGACATAGAGACACCGCCATGTATTGTTTCGGCGGTTCAAAAGCGGGCAGCACATCCACTGTATGGTTACGAAGAGGTCCCTCAAAGTGCGTATGAAGCGCAGATAGAGTGGATGAAAAAACGTCACGGATTTGAGATGAAACGCGAATGGATGTTCTACTCGCACTCGGTGGTTGCAACGATAAATACGGTAATTCACGCCTTCACCAAACCGGGTGACAAGGTGATTGTACAAACCCCTATCTACCCGCCTTTTTTGAGTAATGTGACACGTAATGGACGAGAAGTACTGCGTAACCCGCTTCATCGAAGTGAGGATGGTGACTACACCTTTGACCTTGATGACCTCCGCTCGAAGATCGATGAAGATACCAAACTCCTGCTGTTGTGTTCACCGCACAACCCTGTTGGACGGGTCTGGTCTCATAAAGAGCTGCAAGCCTTAGCCGATATCTGTCTGGAACATAACATCAAGGTGGTAGCTGATGAGATCCACTCTGACCTGGTCTATGCACCGTACAGACATATCCCCTTTGCATCACTGAGTGAGGAGGTCGCTAACATAACCGTCACGGCTATCGGCCCGGGTAAGACCTTTAATACGGCGGGTTTAGCGATCTCAACGGTAGTGGTGCAAAATGATCAGATGCGAGAAGCCTTCGATGATGCCTATGAGCGTATCCATTTCGCGCAAGGCAATGTCTTTGCCCATGCAGGTTTTGAAGCCGCTTACCGTGAAGGTGAACAGTGGTTGGATGAACTCTTAATTCACCTTCAGCGCAATATAGAAAAGCTGAAGTCCCTTGCACAAAGCCACAGTGACAAGATCCGTTTTATAGAGCCGCAAGGTACTTACTTAGCGTGGCTGGACTGTTCCGGTCTTGGTCTGAGCAGCAGTGAACTAAAGCGCTTTTTTGTTGAAGAGGCTGCGTTGGGACTGAGTCCCGGCGTCTCATTCGGCAAAGAGGGTAAGGGGTATATGCGGTTAAACTTTGCCGTTGCCGGCCCGATAATGGACGATGCTATAGCGCAGCTTGACTTAGCCTTGAGCAATTTTGATGAGTACTGATCTAAAGGGCGTTTCGAAAATTCTTTAAAAGAGCCAACATCTCAATGTATAGGAGGCACTAAATGCCGAGTCGAAAAAAAGTGATGATCATTAGCGGAGCAGGGTTGAGTGCAGAGAGCGGTATCAGCACCTTTCGTGACAGCGATGGACTGTGGGAGAAGTATGACGTCATGACCGTCTGCTCCACTCAGGGTTGGCAGCAAGACAGGGCCTTAGTGACTAACTTTTACAATGCCAGACGTGAAGACCTTGAAGACAAAACACCCAATGCCATGCATAGAGCTTTGGCCACCTTAGAGAAGAACTATCCAAACCAGATCATACACCTGGCACAAAACGTGGATAATCTCTTGGAAAAAGCGGGTTGTTCAGAGGTGATCCATCTGCATGGTACCTTGACCGATCTGCGATGTGAGAGCTGTCATCAGGTTTTCAATGTAGGTTACCGTGCCCAAAAAGAGGATGAACTCTGCCCCTATTGTAGCAGTGGTGACATCCGTCACAACGTGGTGATGTTTGGAGAGAGTGCACCGGCTTACCGACACATCTATGAGGCGGTCGATGCGAGTGATCTTTTTATGGCTATCGGTACCAGCGGGCAGGTGATCGACATTGTCCCTTTGGTACAGGAATTTACCCACTCAATTTTGATCAATCCAAAGCGAGAAGAACATGTAACGTCCTTTGGCAGTTTTGACAAAAACATTGATGACTATTTTGAACACTTTATTCAAGCAAGGGCAACAGAGGCGATACCTGAGATGATGGCGTTGATAGAGGAACACCTTTGTCGGTAAAAATGCAAGGCCTGATCCTAGCACTTTTTGTCGGTGCTTTGGCATTTTTTGTGGGACGGTGGAGTACATCCATCTCTTCATTGATGATAGGCTATGAACAAAACAACACGGTTGTCTGCAGACCAGAGTCTGGTCTGTTGGAGAAGATCAAAGCCAAAAATGAGCTTGAAGTGGTGATGGTGAATGGTCCTACCACCTATTTTATCGGCGCGATTGGTAAAGAGGGCTTCGAATATCTGTTGCTGAAAGAGTTTGCCGAGTACCTTGGCGTTGCACTAAAACTTCATGTCGTTTCAACAGTAAATGAAGCCATGCTCTTGACCAAGGAAGGTGTCGGAGAGATAACAGCAGGTGCCTTGACCAAGACGAAAGAGCGTGCAGAGGAGTATGCGTTTGGTCCAAGCTATTTTAGTGTCAAAGAGCTTGTCATCTGTCATCAAAAGATGATCAAACGTCAAGAGTTTCCGCGTTCCGTGTCGGATCTAGAGGGATTGAACATAGTGGTGGGCCAAGATACCAGCTATGCTGAGAGTCTTACAGATCTTCAAAAAGAGCTTCCAGAGCTGGCATTTGAGACGTCGGCAGAACACTCAAGCGAGCAGCTTTTAGCCTTGGTCTCACAAGAGAAGATCGATTGTACGGTTGTTGATTCCAATATCTTTTCGATCAACAATCGCTATTACCCGGCACTGCGAAAAGCCTTCTCTATCAGTGATAATAAAAAGTTGGCATGGATACTGCGCGACGGTGATAGAGAGCTTAATGCTAAACTCATCGCTTGGTTGAGCAAGTTGGAGTGCTCAGGTAAGATGGAGCAGCTCAAAGACCACTACTACAGTTCTACACAACAGTTCAACTATGTTAATATCTCTGTTTTTCACAAACGTCTGACATCGCGTCTGCCCAAATATCGGGATCTTTTTATGAAAGCGGGCCAAAAGTACGGTATTCCCTGGACGCTCCTGGCTGCGCAGTCTTATCAAGAGTCGCATTGGGACCGTTTGGCAAAGAGTCCGACGGGTGTTCGAGGGATGATGATGTTAACACTGCCGACGGCAAAAGAGATGGGTGTCAAGTACCGTTTGAATGCGACACAAAGTATCTATGGCGGCGCAAAATATTACGCGCAGCTGTTACAACGTCTCTCTCCTGATGTCAAAGGTTTGGACCGTTACAAATTCGCCTATGCTGCTTATAATGTAGGGATGGGGCATCTTATTGATGCGAGAGGGTTAGCGCGTAAGCTGGGCAAAAACCCAAATGCCTGGAAAGATATTAAAACAGTACTTCCGCTGCTCTCACAACGTAAATACTTTAAAGATCTAAAGTACGGCTATGCCCGTGGACAAGAGCCGGTTGATTATGTCGAGGCGATCTACGAGTATCATGCTATACTCGAAAACAAGTTTAAAACAGGGGTGACGTATGAAAAATAGACTGCAAGCAGCACTGTGGGGTGCCTTTTACGCAGATGCCTATGCCTTAGGTGCCCATTGGCTCTATGATACCCATCAGATATCAAAATCTGAGTTTGATACAAAGCGTTTTAATGATCCGCTGACAGATTACCATAAAGGCAAAGCGGCCGGAGACTTTACGCATTATGGTGACCAGATGCTCTGGCTTTTAGAGACGATTGCGAGAGAAAAAGAGTTTAATGTCCATATTTTTTCCATTACATGGAAGACGAAGATGTCCACTTATGAGGGGTACATCGACGGGGCATCTCAGCACACGATAGGCGCACTTGATGAAGGTAAAAACTCACTGGTGTGCGGTTCCAATTCGCGCGACTTGAGTGTGGTTGGGCGTATGATGCCATTGATCTATACCTATCATAATGACATGGACAAGATGATGGAGTATGTCAAACTGCACACCGTTTTTACCCACATGACGAAAGAGCTTGTAGAAAGTGCTGCCTACTTTAATGAACTGATCATGGCCGTGAGTATGGGTGCAGAGATTGGCCGAGCTATTGAAGAGATCGCCTTGGCGTATTCAGAGAATGTCCAAAAATGGGTGCAAGACGGTGTAGCTAAGGCTGAAACAGAAAGTATCGAAGCCATTAAAACCTTGGGACAATCTTGCAGTGTCGAAGGCGGTTTTGCCGCTGTTATCTATCTGCTCAAACGTTTTAGTGATTTTCAAGAAGCGATGGAAGCTAATGTACTTGCCGGAGGTGATTCGGCTGCACGCGGTATGATCGTGGGTGCTGTACTTGGTGCTTATGGCGGGATGGAGGTTCTTCCGCTTAACTATAAGGCGATAAACAATGCTGATGATATAGCCAAATACATTGAGATGATCGATGCCAAAGACACTTGAGAAGATAGAAGCGTTTCTCGCACAACATCATCTTCTCTCATTAGCCACTTCGGCTGACAATGTGCCGCAGTCAGCCAGCCTCTTTTATGCTTATGACAGTGCAGCTATCTCTTTTATTGTTGCTTCTGATGTGAAAACAGAGCATATTCAAAATGTCTTGCTTAATGACACTGTTTCGGGAACAGTTGCCTTGGAGACCGATGAGGTAGGTAAAATCGTAGGCATTCAGTTTAGAGCAAAGATGAGGATGATTACGCATAAAGAAGGTGAGCTCTATTTTAAACAGTTTCCTTTTGCCAAGGTGATGAACCCGCAGTTATGGTCTATAGAGTTAGAAGCTATAAAACTGACGGATAACCGTTTAGGTTTTGGTAAAAAGCTCTATTGGCAAAGGAAAAATGCTAAAGAGTTAGAGTAGAATATTGTCTCTATTTTTATAGAAGAGATAGACTCTCTTGTCTAAAAATAGCGTAAAATATAGGAGTGTTTATGGAAAAAGTATTAGAGATGTTGCTGCTGCAACAAGAGTTAAATGATGCGACCAATGGCGAAGGCTGGGAAGCAGGACTGACAAAAAACGGCAAGGTCATCAACTGGAAACGCTGTATCTATATGGAGTGTGCCGAGATGGTGGACTCTTTTGCATGGAAGCACTGGAAAGCGATCAACCAGGATCCTGACTGGGCTAATCTTCAGATAGAAGTTGTTGATGTGTGGCACTTTATTATGAGTTTAGGTCTGGAAGATTATTCGCAAAACTTCCGCGGCACGGTCGAAGATCTAGCGATGACAGTTTCACAGATGCCGGGGTACCAGACTTTAGAAGAGAACGGTGTACTTCAATTTGCTGAGCCGAGTACTATTATGGCAAAAGTCGAAGATCTTATCTTTAATGCCGTTAATCCCAATACTTGTGATGGCCCTAAACTTTTTGAAGATTTCTTCGAGCTCGCTTTTATGAGTAAACTTAACTTACAAGATCTTTACCGTCTCTATGTCGGTAAAAATATCCTCAACCAGTTCCGTCAGGACAATGGTTATAAAGAGGGAACCTATGTCAAAGTGTGGAACGGTAAAGAAGACAATGTTGTGATGCAGGCACTATGGGAAGAGAACGCTTCTTTGACGCCTAAGGTGCTCTATGGTTCACTGCAAAAGGCCTACGCAACAGTTTCGTAGTTGCTTCTCTCTATAGTTTATAAATCTACTCTTTCGTCGTTCCGGATTTAATCCGGAATTTACAAGTTTTTTTGGCTTGACTGTTGTTACGTAATAATAATCTCTATTGACCTTCTCTCATACTTTTTTTACGACTCGGCATTTCACGACTCATCATTTAGTGATTCCCTGTATTGTGTTGTTGACACTGAAGTGCCACATCGTAAAAGTTGAACCTATCACTATTAAATATGCGTGGAAATTTAAAATGTCTAGTTTGTTGATAGTTTAGAATATCAGAAAGATTGAGATCTGGGTAACATGACCTCTATTCAAAGACATTAAAAAACGTAATGGAATTTCAGAAAACATTTGAAGGTATAAAAAATATAATTTGGGAAAATATTGAAGGAGAGTGAGAGAGAAACTCTCTCAAAGAGGGGTGAGACTTAGTCTCTGTTGCGATCGCGGTTACCACGGTAGCCACCGCCGCCGCTATTGCGATCACGGCTTCCGCCGCCGCCACCGCCACCGCTGTTAGAACGGTTACCACGGTAGCCACCGCCACCGCCGCCGCCACTACGGTTACGGTTACCACGGTAACCGCCACGACCACCGCCGCCACCGTGTCCGCCACGCTCAAGACCTTCAAGGATCTTCTCAAGACGTTCAGGGTTGATACCGATCTGGTTAGGCCCCTTGACTTCTTGACGATCCATGATCATCGAGACAAGCTTGTAGAGGATCTGCTCCTCATCGATGTCTTCACGAAGTGCATCAATGATCTGGTGTGCTTCGTCAAAGACTTTATGTTTTTCGATCGACTCAACAATAGAAGAGAAGTTAGCTGTTTTAATAGACGATTTTGATGGAATATATGCATGTTCCATTGTTGTACCGACTTTAGATTTAATACGCTGGAGCTCTTTGAACTCACGTGGCGTAAGAAGAGTGATCGCCATACCTTTTTGACCCGCACGTCCTGTACGACCGATACGGTGTACATACGACTCAGAGTCAAAAGGGATGTGGTAGTTAAACACGTGGCTTACATCATCGATATGGATACCACGAGCAGCAACGTCAGTTGCAACAAGGATGTCATACTGACCTGTTTTTAGACCTTTAATAACAGCCTCACGTTGACGCTGCTCCATATCGCCATGAAGACCCTTGGCGTTGTACCCAACACCCATAAGTACTTCAGCAACACGATCGACCTCTTTTTTGGTACGACAGAAGACAACACATTTAGTAGTCTCTTCAGAATCAAGAAGACGGATGATCGCATCGTCACGCTCGTTCTCATCGATAACATAGTACTTCTGCTCGATGTCAACGTTTGTCGTCTCAGAACGGGTAATCGTGATAAATGCAGGATCAACCAGAATGCGCTCTGCTAGTTTCTTGATAGGCTGTGGCATTGTCGCAGAAAAAAGAAGTGTTTGACGGTCTGATGGAAGATAAGAGAAGATCTCATTAATATCATCCAAGAAGCCCATGTCAAGCATCTCATCCGCTTCGTCAAGAATAACAGTTGAGGGTGAAAAGTTTTTGATCATGTCACGAGAAAGGATGTCTTTAAGACGGCCCGGTGTCGCGATGACAACCTGTGCTCCACGCTCAATAAGACCGATTTGACGGCCATACGAGCTACCACCATAGACAGTAACTGTACGGAGACCCGCTTGCTTACCATACTTATATAGTTCATCACTGACTTGGTTGGCAAGTTCACGTGTTGGGGTAATAATAAGGGCTTGAACTCCACCGTTAGGGTCGAGCTTGTTTAGTGTTGGTAGACCAAATGCAGCAGTTTTTCCTGTACCTGTCTGTGCCTGAGCAACGATATCACGTCCTTGCATAACGAGAGGGATCGCTTGAACTTGAATCGGGCTTGGTATTTTAAAACCGGCGTAACCGATAGCGCGCATAATATCTTTTTTAAGACCGAACTGCTCAAATGTCTCTTCTGCTGGAAGTGCTTCGGCGATTGTCTGTTCTGGTGATGTTACTGGTATTTCTGGTATTTCGTTACTCATTGTAATCCATTTTAATGTAGGACACCTTGTAGCACACGCATGATTGTTTGGCATGGTAAATAGCTTGAATAGGTATCTAGTAAATTATAAACTTTTAGGAGTTGGCCCACCTGGGCTCTCTAGAGGGTGTTTGGCGTATATCACACTGCCCTGTACTTATGTCGAAAGGGTATCACTAAAAACGCCAAACAGATATTTGGCGGCTTTAGAGGTACCCTTAAAAAGGCTCAAAAGTTTACGTAACGGAATTATAGCGAAATAATAGTAATTATGGGAGGTTATGCAATATTTATTAAGTTTAGTTTCAATGACTGCTATAATATAGAACATATTAAGGACATAAATGCCAATAAATTATCTATTAATAGCCATAGCAATACTCTCTTTATCAACGATCGTGTTTGTAGTTTTATATATACGAAACCATCTGCGGGTGAAGACCTTGGAGATCATCGCACAAGAGAATGACAATCGATGTATCGTACAGATGCAAAAGGTCAATGCGCTTGAAGGTGAAGTAACTGCTCTGGAAGATGAATATAAAGTATTGTTGGACGAAAAAAACACTTTAGAACGTGACTACGCCATTCTTCATACCCGACATGAAGACGCGACATCATCGCATAACGAGAAGATAAAACTACTTGACGAGGCCAAAGAGACACTTAAACAGCAGTTCAGTCACTTGGCGAATGAGATCTTTGAGTCTAAGGCCAAACGATTTGAAGAAGGTTCACAAGAGCGACTGCAAATTTTGTTAAAACCGTTTCGTGAGCAGATCACTAACTTCTCTAAACAGACAGAGGAGCGTTTTGTCACCGAGAACTCGGAACGCGCCGTCTTGCGTAAAGAGCTCTCTCAACTGCGTGAGCTTAATGAACAGATTACCCAGGATGCTAAAAACCTGACCAATGCGTTAAAAGGGGAGAACAAAACCCAAGGGAACTGGGGAGAGATCGTCTTGGAGCGGATACTAGAAGAGTCGGGGCTTCGTGAAGGGATGGAGTATGAGACGCAGGGGAGTTTCAAAGGCGAAGAGGGCAATACACTTCGCCCTGACGTCATCATTCACTTGCCACAGGAGAAAGACATCATCATCGACTCCAAGGTCTCTTTGGTAGCGTATGAGCGTTTTATGAGTGCAGAGAATCCAGAGGAGAAAGAGAGAGCGTTAAAACAGCACTTAGCCTCTATCAATGCCCACATCAAAGGGTTGAGTGAGAAGAAGTATGAGAAACTCGAGGGGGTTCATACACTCGACTTTATCTTACTCTTTATGCCGATCGAAGGGGCATTTCTATTAGCCTTAGAGCAAGACGGCAGTTTCTTTAGCCGCGCCTACGAGAAAAATATCATGATCGTCAGTCCGTCAACACTCCTAGTGACGCTGCGGACTATTGAGCATATCTGGCGAACTGAACGTCAAGAGCAGAATGCGCAAGAGATCGCCCGCCAGGCAGAGGCACTTTATGACAAGTTTGTCGCTTTTGTAGAAGATCTGACTAAGATCGGTGATCAGATCGGCAAAACACAAGAGAGTTATGACAAGGCACTCAGCAAACTCAGCACCGGAAAAGGTAATCTTCTTCGCCGTGTCGAGTCGATGAAAAAACTGGGTCTTAAACCTAAAAAGAGTCTGCCTCTTTTAGGAGAGGAAGATGAACTTTAAGACTTTGCGTGAGCGTTGGACCCTGCGTCTGATCAGCATCACTCCGCTTGCTGCTTTGGCCATTCTGACGCTGGTCATCACCTCTTTTTACATCGATAAACTCAATTACTATTTCAAAGAGAATGCCGCACGTTATATGGACGAATATATTATGGGCGAAAAACGCCAGGGCGAAGAGTTTGTCAAAGATATCAACACACTTGCAAACTATAATTTTGAACATCTGGAAGAGAACGTTAAAAAAGAGTTGGATGAGCGTTTGAAACTTGCGCATAAGACGGCATCATTCATCTACAACAAATATCAGGGCCAACTCTCTGACAAAGCGATCCAAGAGCGTATAGTCGATGCGCTCAGCAGTATGACCTGGCATGGTAAGGAAAACTATATCTGGATCACGGATTATGAGGGAAACAGTCTTCTATCGGGCAGCCGGGACCTTCAAAATAAAAATATTTCCGATTTTACCGACGCCGACGGCCGTGCGATCATCCTCGAAGAGATACAGATAGCACGAAAGTATGGTGAGGGGTACCTCAAAACACGATTTAGAGAAGGGGCTTCTCTGCAGGTAGTAAAGGTGGTGGATTTTAAGTATTTTGGGTGGTTTTTCGGCAGCGGCATTCACCTTGATCGCGCGATGCAAGAGAAAAAAGTGGAACTCTTGCACTTACTTGAAACAGCGCCGAAAGACCGTTCCGGTTATATTGCACTCTTTGAGGACAGAGAAGCGATCTTTATCTCAGAAGAGGATGAAAAAGAGCTCTCTCCAACTCTTTTGGAGAAGATGCGCCAACACCTTGTCAAAGATAGCGGCTGGATTGAATTGCCGCAAGAAAATGCGCATGTCTATGTCCGTTATTTCAAACCCTTCAACTGGCACATTGTCTATGGGTTTAAAAAGGCTTTTTTTAACTCTGTTCTGCAAGACCAGCAGGCCAAGATGAAAAAAGAGATCGATGAAGAGATCCAATTTATCATTTATGCCTCGATCTTTATCGCTCTGTTGGTCGGGATCTTAACCTTTATTGTCTCACGGCACATTATTGCGATTATCCGAAATTACAAAGTGGAACTGGATAGTAGTGAAGCAGAGCTGCGTGAACTGAACGCCTCTCTGCAAGAGCGGGTCAAAGAGGAAGTCAATGCACATAGAGAAAAAGAGAGGATGCTGATTCAGCAGTCAAAGATGGCAGCTATGGGGGACATGATCTCTATGATCGCCCATCAATGGCGTCAGCCGCTTAACCAGATGTCCTATGTCTTGATGAACATAGAGTCAGCCTATGAGTTTAAAGAGCTGACACCTAAATATATGGATGAAAAGGTCAAAGAGGGGACAAAGCTTCTGGAGTATATGTCTCACACCATTGATGACTTTAAAAACTTTTTCAAACCCGATAAAGAACGCAGCCAAGAGCAGATCAGTGAAGTGCTGGAACACACCCTGGGGATTATTAGAAAAAGTCTTGAGTCGCATAAAATCGCCTTGGATGTCGAGGTTAACAGTGATGCCTCATTAATGATCTACCGCAATGAATTGATGCAAGTGCTTTTAAGTATTTTGACCAATGCCAAGGATGCGCTTGTTGATACCGATCAAGCAGAACCGAAAATAGAGATAGCGATCAATGAGAATGAAGAATCAGTGAATATAGAGATATGCGATAATGGCGGAGGTGTGGAAGAAGCCATAATAGAGAAGATATTCGAACCTTATTTCTCGACTAAAGGGGCCAAAAGCGGAACAGGCTTGGGTCTTTATATGTCGAAGACCATCGTCGAAGAGCATCTTAACGGTGAGATCAGTGTGTTTAACAGTGAAGAGGGTGCTTGTTTTATGATCAGGTTGAATAAGTAACTACAGACTATGATCGATCACAGATTGATCTGTATAGTTATAGGTTCTCTCTTCATACTGTTCACCAAATATAAAGAGTAGGTAAAGGCGTGCTGTGAGCCCTTTATTTGTCCCGGCATACGCTGTATAATAGGTGGTGTCGCCTGTTGTGACGCCATCATAGACTTTATAGTCCTCTCCTCCAAACATAAGTGCTCCATGATAATCTACATCAAAAGCTAAAGAGACTTTTTGCCCCAAGATGACATTCAGACCAGCTGCGGCTGCGAGACCAACACCATAGCTGTTTTGTGTTTGAATACTTGAAGAACCGGATGCATGCTCATACTGGATATTAAGGCGTGGCCCAACCCAAAAACGAACATATCGTTCAGTTACAACACCAAAACCAAAGGTGTTGACAATGTTGTATTTATGTTTGGAAAAACTGTTGGAATAGGGACGGCTGCTTGAGTCGATCTCAGCTAAGGAGTATTCAAGATTCAAACGGTAGTTGAAGATCTTGTTTTTACCGATATTGGTGTCAAAGACAAATCCGAGACCGACACTGGGCTTGTACTCATAGGTTGTGTTCTGTAGGTTGACATTGCTGTAACTGATACGCTCCGTTTCCGTAATGGCGATGGGAACCGTAAGCCCCATGCCGGCAGCCTGCCCAAGAAGAGGTAGGAGTGTACTGACAACAATAAGAGTCGACTTACGCATTAAGACCTATTTTTGTGCCGGTACTTTTTCTGTACCGTCCGGGTTCTTACCGGCAACGATATTACGCATACGTCCAAGGTATGCAGGGTCACTGTACATTTTTTTCAATGTGCTGTCGAACATGTTGATGTAGTGTGTATAGGTACTGCTGATATTACCGTCTTGGTAGCCTAAGTTAGTACTGTCGACATACGAAAAGGTATAGTCTGTGGACGTATTTACAACATCATAAGTGATACTTGAGTGCAGTGTAACTGCCTTCGTATTTTTATCTGTGCTCATACGATCATATTTGATACGTGTTTCGGTTGTACCGTTATCACTGAGTATCTGATACTTTTTGTATTTGGCAAGAAGTATGATCATCTCGTGCAGGTTTTCGGCACTCTGCTCTGACGCAACCGGTTTGTTGACAGGTGTAGCAGGAACAACTTTAGGGCCTCCACAGGCTGCGAAGAAGGCAACGGCGCCAAGAATGATAAGTGACTGTACGAATTTCATGAGTATCCTTAGGTGTGAATTAGCCATAGTATAGGTGCTTTTACTTGATAGATTTCTGAATAGCAGCGTTAAATATATTTGAGGTGCAAAAGGGAAGTTGAAGTATGCGTTACAGAGGAAAAGATGAGCGGCACGAAGGGCCGCTTTTAGGTATTAAAGACTTGGGTCCACAACACCTTGGTCTGCAGATTGAGCTGCCGGTTTTTGAAACTCTTTACCGAATCTAAATAGCACATAAAAACGCGCCGTCACACCTTTGTTTGTACCTGTATAGTCATCGCTGAATGGAATTCCAAAAACAGTACCGTCTTCCGTACCAGCGATACTAACAGCATGGTAGTCTAGATCGGCAGATAAAGAGACAAGACGGCCTAAGTTGACATTTACGCCTGCTGCAGCTGCTAGACCTATACCAAAACTGTCTTGTTCGACGTATACAACACCATCATCATATACGCCATTCTCAAATTGGATATTGATACGTGGACCGACCCATAATCGAACGGTTTTTGTACGGAGCACACCAAAACCAAAGGTATTGACAATGTTGAACTTATCTTTTGTCAAAGTACCGGGAAGCGTCTGCCCATCTACTGTATCGAGCTCTGCACTGGAATACTCAAGACCCAAACGGTAGTTATAGAGTTTGTCTTGACCGATATTGCTGTCAAATGCGATACCAAAACCTGCACTCGGCTTATATTCAAATTCATTTGATCCGCCAAGATCATAATCGATATTCTCGGTCTCTGTTAGATTAAAAGGGATATAAACACCCATCCCTGCTGCATTGATAACCATTGGCGTTGCTAACAGAAGTGATAGCGCCAGTAATTTGAGTTTTTTCATTTTTTACCTTGTTTTATGTTAAATTAATTTTACAATACTCTTTAGTAAGAGTCGATTAAAACTTTGCGTTTTGCATCATACTCTTCTTTTGTGATCAGACCATCTTCGTGAAGTTTCTTGATCTTGACCAGTTTTGTACGAATGTCATCCTCTTGTTTAGCCGGTGCATCTGTTACGGTGGTAACACCTGCTTCTGTAGTAAAATCACCTGCTTTTAGATTACGGATGATGTTCGCTTGCAGTGCTTTTATCAACTTATTGTAGGTTGGATGGATACTCGTTCCATTGTAACGCATACGTTTAGAGTCCGTATAGTTGATCGTATAAAATGTCGGCGCGTATTTGATCGCGATCTTAGCCATATAGTCAGACTTGTGATATGTCGCGCTCAGTTGTCCGTCACCTTCAGCTGTTACAACCCATCTCTGTTCTTGTGCTGCGTTAACAATGGCACTTTTCATCTGATCACTGCTCACTTTTAGACTTCTAATCGGCTGGTCAATGTTTAAAATAGCATCCGCACAAAGCACGTTGGCAAATAGAGTAAGCACAAACAGTAGTACGAGAGACTTTAGTTTCAATATTCTTTCCTTGTTAAGGGCAGCTCTGAGACTGACTAGGGTTTTAGAGATGCTCTTATGTTTTTTATGTGTAAGAGTGTATGTGAGTTATGCTTAAGAGATGCCTTAGACTAAGCAGTGTAAGCGTTTAGGCGATAACCAACTCCTGAAACATTCTCAATCGCGCCCTCGGGTACCTTTTTACGGACACCTCGGACAAGCGAACGGATGGCATCTTGACTCATCCCTTCATACGGCCAGATGGCATCTTCGATCTCTTGATAGGTGAGGGTACGGCTGATGTGGTGTGCAAGAAGGTCGATAAAAAGGACCTCGTTTTTTGTCAGTTTGACCTCTTGATCTTCACAAATGATGTTCTGGCTGTAAGCACTGTATTTGCACTCTTTAGAGAGCTGAATAGAGAACTTGTTCTGATCTTTGATCTTCTCGACGGATTGGCTGAGAGCACTTTGAAGTTTCTCTTTTGTTATCGGTTTAACAAGGTATTTGACAAGGTTCAGCTCAACGGCTCTCATTAGGTAGTCAGTGTCGGTGTAGGCGGTTGCAACAATGATCTGAACATCCTGGTCTTTAGAACGGATGTAGCGTGCCATATCAAGACCGTTAAGACGCGGCATACTGATGTCGGTTATGATGATGTCAGGTTTCTCATCTGCCCAGACTTTAATAGCCTCTTTGCCGTCGCTTGCTTCAAAAACCTCCTTGGCGATACGTTTTAAATATTCGACCGCGTTACGGCGGACATCGTCTTCATCTTCGACATAGAGAATTCTGAGATCTTTGAGCAGCTCTTTTTGCAACGACAATCCTTTATCATTGAAGTAATATGCCACAGCGATATAGGCGCTGTTGGCATCATTTATGTCAAATATAGTTCCAACGTATTAATAAGATTTATTATATCATTGCAATATGAAAAAACAAAAACAATTAATGACACAGTTTATTTACGAAAAGGTGTGGGCGAAGGTCTCCGACCAGGAGGCAATTCGTCTGATCGATGATGAGATGAAGATGGGCGATGGCAAAGGAACACTCGATTATATTAAAAGTGCCGGGGCGAATGGCAAGGTCATAACCATTGGTGAGTGCCGTTTTAAATTAGAGGGGTAGGTGTGAATAGGGCATTTATCCGCTACGCTTTAATCAGTATCATTAGCTTAGGGCTTCTCTTTTTCCTTTTTCG
>JBATWM010000077.1:0-2685 GCA_049672605.1 Sulfurimonadaceae bacterium | reverse complement strand
TGATAGGGTGCGTTTGGATACGGTTTTAACGCTAGTTTGTAGCTTGCAGATAGGTTCTGATCACTAAACGAGTAGTGCAGATCATGCAGATTAATAGTCTCGTGTTCAGCCTCTATATCACTGTTTGAAACATACAGATGATCAGTTCTATACTCCCCTGAAGCGCTTATATCGGTATCTTTTAGCCATAGGTTGGTCTTGAGCTCGCTATTGATCGTAAAGGCCCCGGATTTGAGGTCGAAATCACTGTCGTGGAGGTTGAGTTGGAGCAGACGATTATTGATGTTAGCATCAACATTCAGAAGCCCTTTATTATTAAAGGCTTGCAGTGAGGCATTTGTCTCTAAATATGAGCTGGCATTTTTATCGAGCAGTTGGTGCCACTCTTTTGGGAGTTGAAAGTCTTCGACATTCAGTGTGAAACGCTGATGCTGGTCTATCTCAAATTCACCATGTATCTTAAGCGGTCCCTTGATCTCTTTGGGCAGGACGAGTAGCCCTTTCTCGAGTGCTTTAACATCGAGACTGTAGTGGGCCAATAGTTGTTTTTTTGAGCTGTCGAGTAGAACATCGGTGACACTGATGACAGCATCGCCTGTTTTTAAGCGTGCTTGCCCGCTATAGCGCTTATCCTGACGTTGTAGCGAGGTGTTGAAGTCGAGTGCAAACGGTCGTAAAAAGTCTTTCTTATCGCTGTTATCAACGAGCTTGTCCGAGGTGACATGTGCTGTTAAGTTCAAAGGGAACGCATGTATGTCATAGGCTAGATCGCCTTTCAAAATAACGGGCTGATCGCTCAGTCGCATGAGTTCCTGAATGCCAAGACCACTGCCGGAGAGGCGGATGGTTTTGTCTTTGATCGCTACGTTGAGATCGCCAAGCTGATCACTCTCAACCAGCACTTCTGTCTTTTTCGGTGTGTAATGCACAAAACTCTTTCCTGAGAGATTGTAATCTCTGCTAAGGTCTGCAAAACGGTCCAATCGGTCAACCTGAAAGTCGATATGGCTTTTGACGCCCTTTTTCGAATAGCGGAGATCGTTTATAACGATCTTTTCATGCGGTGTGGTGATGCGCGTTTTATTGAGTCGGGAGGCTTTGATGTCAAGTGTACCCTTAAGGTTTAGCCTGGAGGTATGATAATAGGGGGTTTTGACTTTTTTGGCATTGATATTAAAAAAGAGCTTTTGTGATGTCGGAAGATAGAGCAGACCGCTGTGTGTGATGGTAGCGGCATTGCTCACGAGCGTTGGATTTAGACGTATAGTGCCTTTTTCGTCATTATGCGCACTCAGTGTCACCTGCAGGTCGTTTTTAAGCCCAATATCTTTACGGTATTCCCACGGCAGTTTAAGGTTCTCACTCTTAACATAGGCCTTCCAGAGTAAGGGTTCGCTGCCCAGATCCGCTTCTGCATTGATGGCTGCATTTCCCTGGACAAGGACATCCTGATTTGCCGTTTCCTGGAGCGATTTCAAGTTGATATTGTTTGATATTACTTTCAACATTTTGTCTTTCAAAGTGACTAAAATAGGGCTGTTGATAGCTTTTGAGTCTGCTGAGAGGCTGAGCGTCTCAGCTTTGTACTCCAAGTCGCCGAAGAGGGCATAATCACCCTGCAGATAGAGCGGTTTTCGCTTAAGGGAGGAGAGAAGGTACTTAAGGTCAAACGTGTTTGTCTCAAAGCCATAACGCATCTGCTCGCCATCAAGACGGTAATCATCGACGAGGAGTGTGAAGGCAGTGTCGATACTGCTCTCTTTGATGGTACCGTTCAGATCAAGCGCCACATGTTTGATCGGTGCGATCTTCTCATCATGGTTTGCAAGAGCAAGAGCGACATCAAAGCTGCTCTTATTGAGGTCAAGATGCAGGGTTTTAGCTTCCAGATCTACCAATGCGCTTTCAAGCGAGATATCTATAAACAGGGCATCCGTGTTAACACTGCCGTTAATCTCAAGATAGAGAGGCAGAGGACTTTGGAGTTCTGAAGATATCAAAGTCGTCCCATTCTCCTCAAGCTGGAGGTCACGGCTCTGGAGGTTAAAACCGACAGTGTAGGGCGATTCGATGATACCGCCTCCCTGGGCTGAAAGCAAACCGGTAGTATAGCCCGGTATCGTATACCAGCGAAAGGTCTGCTTCTGCTGATACAGGGAGATATTGAGATCAGTGATCTCATAGGCATAGTTAAACTCTTCAAGGCTGAGATAGCCTTTGATAGTGCCGTTTAGTGCGGATGCGTTGACATCCAACCTCAGGTTTTGTGTCGTGAAGGTCGCGTCCAAGACGGCAGCGATATGCGGTAGTTGTACCGTGGCAACATTGGAAAACGTCTTGACATTACCGTCATAGTGCAGGGTGGCTGTTGCTCTGGTAAAGCTATGTGGTGTGGCTGTAAGCTCAAACGTGTCGTTATGATCGAGCGTGCCTGAGGCTTCTAGGCCATGTATAGATAGAGAAGCATGGGTAACATTAGCGTCAACTTCTAAAAAATAGCTCAAAGCTTTTTGGACAATAGACTTTGTTACAGGTGGGATAAAAAGTAGAGAAATAGCGAGTACAACAGTAAAAAGAAGAGAAAGAGATACGTATTTTATAACTGTTTTCATAATACTTCTTTGCTTTTAGAGGTACATTTTTTAGTAACTCTATTATACTCACAAAAAGTTCTTTTTACAGCTT
>JBATWM010000076.1:0-5951 GCA_049672605.1 Sulfurimonadaceae bacterium | reverse complement strand
TTGCGTGAAGCATCGATCATACTATTTAAAAGAGTAGAGAGCTGTTTTTGATGTCCCTCTTTGGCGATAAACGTAACTTTCTTTGTGATTTTCATAGTAATCCTTTAATGTTTATTTTTTGAGTTTGGCCTGTTCCAGTTCCCAATATTCCATCGCAAAGATATCGGACTGCTTTAGGCTTTTCCAGCCGCCTAGCTGCTCACCGATCAACATCGCTTTGATAGTGTGGTTTACAATATCGGAAATGACTTTTGCCTCTTTGTCATCTTTGCCAAAGACGACGGCTCCAAAGTCTTTAATGATAGCATATCTAGGAGCGAGATCAAGACAAATGTGTTCACTCGAGGCATTGTCTGAAAAATACTGTTTATATTGATCAATAAACGCTTGAAGAGAGTTGTTAATGTCTCCACTGATAATTGCGGGAAAGGGTTTAATCCGAATAACATGTTCAGGCGTCAACTCGCCTTGAAGGAGGATATCTTCAAGGTGTGGTAATAGGGAGAGGGTACATGCTTCTGCTGTGTCAAGAATAACGGTTGTAATCGGACAGCCTCGTAGTTTTGCAACCTCGTCTGCCAATCCATCTATATAGTCTTGTGAAACAGTGTGCTTTGTGTCGCATCTGGACGGGAGTACCGTATGATCAGCGATGTACTCTTCTGCTTTTGTGACCAGATCGATATGTTTCTCGTATGATTTTTTCGCATCATTATCAAAGGTGAAAAGACCATGGTTGAGAAGAATGATTCCATCAAGTGCATTCCAGTCAACACCCCGTGTCTTGGCATAGATCTCCTTGGAGAGGATAAAGCCCGGCATGACGTAGTCGATGAGCAGAACATTGTCACCGTAGATCTGCTGTAGCGTCTTTTTACCATTTGGTGTGTTTGAGATGGTGACAATGGCATCAGTATGGGTATGGTCGACAAAGGCAAAAGGGATGATAGCGTGTAGGATCGCTTCGATGGATGGATTGGGTGCATCGCTATTGCGCAAGGCAGCTCGCTGCTCTTTGACCATCTGCGAATCGCTAAGTTTATCACGCGTGGCCATCTCTTGCAAGACGGCAAGATCGACAGGAGAAAATCCCGGTTCTTCGATATCGATAAGGTTCCAACCGCTCCCTTTTACATAGAGAGTATCACTGTCTTTGTATGAAGTGTTTCCCCCTCCATGGAGGACCAGATCTTCTGATTGACCTAGTAATTGAGAGGTGTAGACACGCAGTTGAAGCGGTGTGGTAAAGCTAGATGCTTTGGCATCGTCAAACAAACTTTTCATAAGGCTCACTTAGGGGTAATGATTAATAGCATTGTACCAATTTAATATTACGCATTTATGCTAATATTCTCTTACAAATATAATTAAGGGAAATCTTTATGCCACTATTAGACAGTTTTACCGTTGATCACACTATTATGCCGGCACCGGCTGTTCGTCGTGCCAAAGGGATGAAAACGCCATCAGGTGACAAGATCACCGTTTTTGACTTACGTTTTTATGTACCCAACAAAGCAAAGATGACAACAGAAGGTGCGCACACCCTTGAGCACCTCTTTGCAGGTTTTATGCGTGACCACCTTAACTCAGATACGGTAGAGATCATTGACCTCTCGCCAATGGGCTGTCAGACAGGTTTTTACATGAGTCTTATCGGCGAACCGGATGAAGCGACTGTAGCGCATGCATGGGAAGAGTCAATGAAAGATGTCTTAGCGGTCAAAAGCCAAAATGATATTCCTGAGTTGAACCTCTATCAGTGTGGTACCTACAAGATGCATTCACTTCAAGATGCAAAGACCATCGCAAGTGATGTTCTCAATGCAGGTATTGGTATTATGGATAATGATGCACTTGCACTTGACCTTTCAAAAGTAAATCAAGGATAGTCATGAATATTTTATTACCAATGGACAGTGATGATACACAAGAGGGAAAATTGGTCCCAATACTTGAAGCAAAAAAGTGGGCAGTGTTAAATGTTGAAGAGGGTCAGATCGTTGAGATCAACTACTATGACAGTAGAGAAGATATCAACGAGTGGCTCGAAGCTGTTGTCGTTGTCGGTGACTTTGAGCCGGTAATGGAGTTTATAGAGCAGCAGATCATGGTGCTTGTAGCCCATACACAACGCTCTATCGATGATGTCTTTGAAGCATTTTTATTCAAAGAACTTCACGATATGCCTTACTAGACAGACAAGAGATAGCAATGCAGTCGTATAAACAGTTTTTAGAACTTATTCAGCCGCAGCCTGGTTTCAAAGTCCTGGATGTCACGGCACATGCTGATGAGCTCACCGAGGCTGTAATAGAGCATCTAAAACCTTTTGCTCAGCATCGTTTGGCGCTTGCCCTCTACCCAGGAAAGCATAAAGAGTTTGAACCCGGCGATGCGCTTAAACTGCAAGAGATACCTAACTATAATGTCCCTTTTCGTGCTCTTCCCAGAGATAATGATATTGTTATCATCCGAGATGTTCTTCATAAACACTCACAAGCAGAACGCATACTAAAATCCATATATACAACACTGGCCAATACTGGGGATATTATTATTATTACCAAAAGCGAAGAGGCTGATGTGGAAGCGCAAAAAGCGATCTTGGAGAAACTTGAATTCCGTTCAGCAAACAGTATTGATATTTTGGATGGGTATTCTCTTGTTATGGCGAAAAAGATGCACATGTGGGGTAATGGGCTTTAGACCTGTTTGAGATGGCATTTGACACAGACAAGCATACCATGGTACAAAGTGAAGATGGCAGTTTTACAGCCTTCAGCAGTGCGTTTCAAGAGCACTACCACTCTACCAAAGACGGTGCCCTGCACGAGTCACTTTACAAACACGTCATCCCTGCATTTGAACACCACAAAGATAAAGATGAAGTCACCATTCTAGACATCTGTTTTGGTCTGGGTTTCAACACCTTGGCTACACTCTATTATATGAGAGAGAACAGTATCAACAAAAAGGTGCGTATCTTTTCTCCGGAGTTTGATGGGGCGTTGATCGCTTCATTGCAATTCTTTACCTACCCCGAGATCTTTGCCCCATTTTTACCGATCATCGAAGCACTCAGTACAAACAATGTCTATGAGGATGAGCAGCTTTACATTGAACTCTATATTGGTGATGCCCGGGAGTATCTGCGTGGTTGTGCGGAACGTTTCGACATCGTCTACCAAGATGCTTTCAGCCCTGCGACAAACCCTGTTCTTTGGACAAAAGAGTATTTTGCCGATATCGCCCGTCTCATCAATGATGATGGCATTCTTACCACCTATTCAATGGCACTGAAAACACGATTGGCCCTGTATGAAAATGGGTTTACTATCTATATCAACAGTGGGGAAGGGCACCGGGATGCCACCTTGGCGTCTAAGTCAGAACTGATCGGTTATGAACAAGTCAATATGCCGCATAAGATAGCTTGCAATAAGGCTGTAAGGTCTTTAAGAGACAGTGATTGTTAGCGTTAAAGCCGGTTCTTCTAATAAAGGGCAGTGATCTGATCTACGGTCTTCCAGTCTAAAGAACTTTTTTTATGGGCAATGATATGCTCAATGTAGCGGGCAAACATGTCGGTCTCTATATTGACACGACTGCCTCTTCTGTAACTGCCAAAAAGTGTCTCTTTCATCGTGATAGGGATGATAGTAAGACGAAAAGAGCTCTCAAACACTTCGTTGACGGTGAGGCTGACGCCATCGATAGTGATGGAGCCTTTTGGAACAATGTAGGCAATCTGTTTTGGGTCTATCTCGACAAAGACATCGTATGAGTTACCATTGTTTTTGATCTGTGTGATGGTACCAATGGTATCGACATGACCTTGAACGATATGGCCTTCAAAACGGTCACCCATCATCATGGCCGGCTCCATGTGGACCTTGCCTTTTAACTGCTCGAGTGCAATATGACTCTGTGTCTCAGGCGAGAGCTCAACACTAAAGCCATCACCCGACAAGGCTGTTACACTTAGACAAGTGCCATTAATTGCAATAGAATCACCCATCTTTGGTTTGTAAGAAGCTTGCAGTGTCAGTGTATTGTTGGCTAAACTTTTGACAGTTGCCATCTCTCTTATCAGTCCTGTAAACAAGTAAAGCCTTTGATTGATTTTAAAGATATTATAACAAAATAGAAGTTGGATTATAGGTTGGGGTCGGCTCACCTAGTGAGCTTAATAATTTACGATGTTTAAAAGACGATCTTTCCGTCTTCTTGTAACCCGGCGATGATCTGTTTTGCTTTTTCATGGCCGGCATAGGCAGCTTTGCGGCAGAGGTCAAGTGCTTTGTCGTGGTCCTCTTCAACTCCCATACCCTGGTCATAAAGAAGTCCAAGATTGTAATACCCCTCGGCTAACTCTTTGTCAGCCGCACGTGAGAAACAGATAAAGGCACGTTGATAGTCCTGTGGAACACCATGGCCTTCTTTGTACAGTGCACCCAAGTTGTTAAATGCTTCGACATGTCCACGTTTAGCTGCCTCCTCATACCAAAAAGCTGATTCTGAATAGTTTTGCATACAGCCTAGTCCACGTTCGAGCATCAGTGCAACTTCATACATAGCAGGCGGGACTTCCCGTTCTGCCGCTTCAAGATAAAGCTCGTGAGCTTTAAACTGGTCATGTGCAACACCGCCGATACCATTGCTGTAGAGAATAGCAAGATTGAAAAGGGCATAGGGCTGTTTCTGCTGAGCAGCCAACTGATAATAGTGAAGGGCCTGTTCATCATTTTTCTCTACACCAAAGGCATTCTGGTACATAAAGGCCAAAGAGGTCTGTGCAGTTGCATCGCCATTGTCGGCAAGTGTTTCATAAAGCGTAAACGCTTTTTTATAGTCTTTGGAATTGTAGGCGTCATGTGCTTGCTGAATCATTTTTATACTCGATATTAATTAATTACAGAATTTTAGTGGGTTTGGGGTTAAGGGGGACTAAATAGAACGAATGAGGGAAATAATTAAGAAAGAGGCTTGGTGTCTATATGCGACCTTGCCATCTTTTAAAGCTTAAGATCTAGCGTCTCAATTTTCTGTCGCCGCGGTGCTGCTCTTTACGTTTAGTGATAGCCTTTTTCAGACGCTCTTTTTCATCCAGGTGCTCTTCACGAATAAGATGTTCACTACCACCGTCGACCTCCGGGTCATAATACATGATTTCTGGGACATAGTCTTTAAACAGTTCTTTTTTTGTTTTTTTGTCTGCCATGCAGTGCTCCTAATGTAGAGTTGTAACTCTATTTTAGAGTGTATTGACTTATAAAGGTTATAAATCTTGTGATATGTCAAATCTTTGTTTGGTAAAAGAGCGTAAAGTATCATTATGAATGTAGTTTTATTTATCCATATCTTATCTGCCACTGCCTGGATAGGTGGTTCTCTACTGTTATTTGCATTGGGAATTTTTCTTAGAGATAAACAGGCACAAACGAATGTCTATGAACATCTTGGCCCGATCTATGGGTACTTTGAGACTGTCTGGCTTATCACCCTGTTGGCAACAGGGACTTACATGTTTTATCATCATGGTATCGGCGACGTACTGCTTTATGCGCCTGATTCAACATTGGGACAAAATATGCTGCATAAACTCTATGCTGTTGGACTTATTTCAGTGCTAACCATTATTCATATGGCTATCGCATTTAAAGTGCATAAATCAAGTCGAACGATGATACAAAACATCGTAATGCGTGGAAGTTCACTACTGATTTTTGTTTTAAACATCGTGATTCTATGGCACGCGATAGGTGTACGATCGTCCTTATAGTTTTTAATTGTTGATTTTGTTTCTTTATTGACTACACTTTTTCCTTTTTTACGATGCGGAATTTAGTTCCGCCCTGTATTGTGCTTTAGCACTTTATACTCGCAAAAAACGAAACCAAAAAGCGCTCGCGACGGCTTCAAGCCCGATAGCTATCGGGTACCTTCCT
>JBATWM010000075.1:0-39639 GCA_049672605.1 Sulfurimonadaceae bacterium | reverse complement strand
GTGCTAAGCGTGTGCATGAGCTTTTTGTCGCGGCAAAAAACAACTCACCGGCTATTATTTTTATTGACGAGATCGATGCGGTGGGTAAAGAGCGTGACGGTAACCGCTCTGACGAACGCGAAGCAACACTGAACCAGCTCTTAACAGAGATGGACGGGTTTGAAGACAGCAGCGGGGTCATTGTTGTAGCAGCGACAAACAAGATCGATGTTTTAGATGCGGCTCTGCTTCGTGCGGGGCGTTTTGACAGACGTGTCTTTGTTGAACTCCCGACACCGATAGAGCGCGAAGCCATCTTGCACAAATACCTCTCAAAGGTACCAAACAGTGTTAATGTGGATGAGATCGTTCAGATGAGTGTCGGTTTCAACGGAGCATCACTTGCTACATTAGTCAATGAAGCGGCACTTTTGGCCTTGCGTGAGCAGGCAATGCAAGTGTCGATGGACCATTTTTATGCGGTCAAAGACAAGGTCGCTTACGGTAAAAAGAAACTGGCTATTCTATCGCCTCAGCAGAAGCAGTTCAGGGCGCGTTACTTAGCCGGTAAAGCGGTTATAGCCTACAGCAATAACCTTCCTTTCGAGAAAGTCATGCTCTCCTCCGAGACCATCAAGCCGCAGATGGATGCGCCGATGATCAAGAGCGAAATCGAAGCCCATATAAAGGTCTTGCTTGGCGGTATGGCCGCTTGTGACATCCAGTTTGATGAACATGCGACGAATGTCTCTAACGACCTTAAACAAGCCAAGAAATTGGCCTTAGAGATGGTTGATCAATACGGGATGGGTAAAAGTGTTGTTGCCTTAGTCAACGAAGATGTTGCTATTTTGGACACGCTCTACAAAGAGGCAAAGGCAGAACTTGTCCAATTAGAGAGTGCTATTGTAGCTATAGAATCGGTGTTGATGGAGAAAGAGGCTATTACAAAAGAGCATATCAGTGAGTTGATGCGTTAATTATGTATTTTAGCGGGTTTGCACTTCGGGATGAAGCACACTTTTTCAATGCGTTCTTGGATGATGGTCAGTATGTGCTCAGCGGGTTCAGTTATGGCGCTATCAAAGCTTTTAAAGAGGCTATGAAAAGTTCGACACGTGTTGACAAACTGCAACTTATATCTCCTGCTTTTTTTCAGAGCAAGGGAGCAAAGTTCAAACGCCTTCAGTTAATGGGGTATCAAAAAAACAGTGATGCTTATCTTGCTAAATTCACCGAGAACTGCTTTTTACCCTACGGTGTACAAAATCTGAGTTATACAGAGCATAATGTAGCGCAACTGGAAGAGCTTCTGACCTATGAGTGGAGTGAAGCAGAACTTCAAACACTGGTAGATAGAGGAACAGTAATAGAGGTCTATCTGGGTGGGCAAGACAAGATAAGTGATGTCGGGCCGGCCTACGCCTTTTTTTTACCCTTTGCAACAGTGACGTTGATCAAAGGCGCTAACCATTTTTTACAAGGGAAATAATATGAGTGAGATTAAAATTGGAGTCATTACCGCATCAGACAGAGCGAGTGCCGGAATCTATGAAGATATTTCAGGGATGGCTATTCAGGATACGATGAAAGATTATTTAAGCAGCGAATTTGAGATCGAATACCGCTGTATCCCTGACGAGCAGGATAAGATCGAAGAGACGATGAAAGAGTTGTGTGATGTGGCAGGGTGCTGTCTAGTCGTAACGACGGGCGGAACAGGACCTGCACTACGAGATGTCACGCCTGAAGCGACTGAAAATGTCTGTCAAAAGATGATGCCGGGCTTTGGCGAATTGATGCGCCAAGTATCACTTCAATACGTGCCAACAGCCATTCTCTCTCGTCAAACAGCGGGTATTCGCGGTAAATCGTTGATTATCAATCTTCCAGGCAAACCAAAATCGATCCGTGAATGTTTAGATGCAGTTTTTCCTGCAGTTCCGTACTGTATTGACCTTATTGAAGGCCCTTTCCTTGAGTGTGACGAGAGTGTGATCAAAGCTTTTCGTCCCAAAGTGAAATAATCTGTAAATATAGGTATAAACAGCCAATTTTATAACTATTTAAAACATATGGTATTGTATACTATGCCTTATCTAAAGGACACCTCTAAAAACCCTAGTCAATCTCAGAGAGAAGTAGAGGTGTCCTAAACTAAGGTCACTTTATATGCAGTCAGAGAATGTCTTTGCGAGTTTTAGATCATTAGATCACCCTTCAGAATTGATCTTAATGATGACAAAAGGGATTCAAAAAGGTGTGCTGATCGCTACGTTGATAGCTTCGGCTGTTTTTGTTTTTTTACTTTATGACTTTATTCCTCTTTATATCCTCTCTTTTTGGTTATTGGCACAGTTTGCTTTATCGGTCGTTCGTGTTAATTTAGCTAGAAAACTTGAACAATATACGAAACAAGACAATGTATTAAAAAAACAATACTTAACTTACAACATCGCAGGTACAGTGCTTAGTGCACTGTTATGGGGATTAACAAGTTGGTTTACCGTTGTCTATGCGCCAGAGCCTTATAGCTACTATGTTTTGGTGCTTTTGTTGGCGTTGACTGCAGGAGCGACAACAACATTAGGCTCAGTTTTTCATGCTTACTTCGCTTTTATGGTGATAATCCTTCTCATGGTAAGCAGCTCATTTCTCTATTATGGCGGTGATGTTCATCTGATTATCACACTTTTGAGTATAGTGGCAATAACGATTTTAACGGCTACCGGCTCAGACTATTATCTTAAACTCAAAAAGATCATCGAGTTGAGTGTACAGCTAAAGATGTTTAACACGGCATTAGAAGAGCGTGTACATAAAGAGGTACAGAAAAATTTCGAAAAAGATATTCAACTTATGCATCAGGCCCGTCTTGCACAGATGGGTGAGATGATCAGCATGATAGCGCACCAATGGCGACAACCGCTTAATATTATCTCAACTGCAGCGACCGACATGGATCTCAAAATGGAATTTAACACGTTGGACAACGAGACAAGTAAAAAGCATATAGAGACGATTAATTCCCTAACTCAACATTTGTCGTCGACTATTGATGATTTTAGAGATTTTTTCAAGGTTACAAAAGATATGGAGTTAACCTCACTAAAAGAGGTTGTTGCAACAACATTAAAAATCGTAGGCGAGTTTATAGGCAACAAAAATGTTATGATCATCACTGATATCAAAAGCAGTGAGACATTTAAAAGTTACCCCAATGAACTGAAACAAGTCCTTCTAAATCTTCTGAAAAATGCTGAAGACGTTTTGTTGGAAAGAAAAATTCAAGATGCCAGGATTACTATTAAAACATTTTCTGACGACAACCATTATTACCTGGAAGTCTGCGACAATGCCGGAGGTGTTCCAGAAGCACTTATTAACAATATCTTCGATGCCTATTTCAGCTCCAAGTCTCAAGACTTAGGCAGCGGCTTAGGTCTATACATGAGTAAGATCATCATTGAAGATCATTGTGGCGGGACCTTAAGTGTGGAAAATGGGGAAGAGGGCGCGTGCTTTTGCATAAGTCTCCCAAAATACAAGTAATAGCTTCAGCGCATCTTGCACCGAACTGCGGCACACTCGACGCACACTAGTGCGACTTCGGCCTTAGTTCGGCACAATCTACACTAAATCTATATCTTTTATGAACATGATTTGAACTTTATAAAGCTAGGCGAATACCAACTGGGCAGTGGTCAGAACCTGTGACCTCTTGCAGTATAAAAGCATCTTCCAACACTTCAGCCAGATCATCAGAGATAAAGAAGTAGTCGATCCTCCAGCCTACATTTTTAGCGCGTGCGCCTGAACGGTACGACCACCAGCTGTACTCTTCCTCTTTATCACCATGAACATGTCGGAAAGTGTCGATGTAGCCATGTTCAACGAGTCTGTCCATCCATTCGCGTTCGATAGGCAAAAAACCTGATGTTTTAGAGTTGGCTTTTGGATTTTTAAGATCGATCTCTTTATGGGCGGTGTTGACATCACCGCAGATAACGATTGACTTGCCTTCGTCGCGCAGTGCATTACAGTAGTTTAAAAAGTCTTCATAAAACTTCATTTTCAAGGCAAGGCGTTCATCATCTTTTTGACCGTTAGGGAAATAGACATTGAAAAGGATGAAGTCGCCATAGTCCTGCTCAACGATGCGTCCTTCGCGTGCAAGATCGATGTCGTGACGGTTGTGCGTATATTCCGGTTCTAGCGCGGAAAAGGTGGCCGTACCTGAGTAGCCTTTCTTATCGGCACTGTTGACGTTGAGTGTTGTGAACTCTAACTCAAACAGATCATTTGGAATCTGCTCGGGTAGGGCTTTGATCTCTTGAAGGCAAAGAATTTCAGGTTGACGCTCATCAATCCATTTGAGTGCTTCTTTGTTAGCTACAGCACGTATTCCATTTACATTCCAAGATATGATCTCGATCGAGTCTGACATAATAATTCCTAAAAGTTTAATTGCCGTATTTTACACTCTAAAACTATTAGAATTCTTACTGGAGCATGAATCCGACAAGCGCAATGATAGATAGGGACAACATGTGCCGGCTAGATGAGTGTAGTGTCTTGATGACGCGCTACTTGGGTGCCCGTTACACTTTGCCATTTAAATATTCTTGCCGCTCTGAGTCGCTGAACTTTTCGATTGCGTACCTTAGCATTGTTCTTGGCATCTTTTGATAATGATCTTTTAAAAATGCGACTTCAATAGCCAAGTCACGTTTTCCTACTTCTCTAAGCATCCAGCCGACAGCTTTATGAATCAACTCTTCCTTGTCGCTGAGCAATTGTTCAGCAATGCGCAGTGTATCACTAAATTGATTCTTCTTAATGAAATGAAAAGTGGACATAACCGCTATCCTGCGTTCCCAGAGTAAATCCGACTTTGATAAATCGTATAACACGGATACATCTCTGTTTTCTAAATAAGCGCCGACAATATAATGGGCCGAACTGTCAACCAAATCCCAGTTATTTACATAACGGGTGTTGCATAAATAGAGATTATAAATAACTTCTTGCTCATCTGCGCTGGATTTTGAAAAGCGAAAAACCAGCAGGAGCAATGCAAACAGCCGGACTTCGTGATACTCAGACTTCAAGAGTTTTTCTACAACACTTAATGGCGTAGTTTTATACCTTTTGACTGCTTGGCGGATAACTGGTACTCGGATACCAAGGAATTTATCTCCAAAACCATATTCACCCTCTGCGGTTTTAAAGAATCGTTGAGAGTGTTCAGCTGTTTCCGGATCGGCCAAACAATGCAAATGGTCGATTATCTCCTGATATCCCATATCTTATCCTCATTCCAGTACTCCCTTTCTCATGCCAGGGGTAATACGCTCGCCGTCACATCATAAAGATACTGTCCAACCTTCATGCTAATCAGATTATCTCCCGGTGTGATATCGAATAAGCACCTGATCGGGCATCTGAAAGTGCTGTGCGTTTAACTTTGATGGCGATGCTTGATCCGCTGATCCAAAAGATTGAAAAAGATGTAAAAAAGTATGACGAAGAGTATGAGATTTAAAAAGTTGTCCGTCTCATTAAGCTGGTAGCCGATGATCGAAAACGCGATCTGGATATAGACAATCAAAATATCCGTAAACTTCACATCCATTTTGGCATTGTAGAGAAAATGGTGCATATGGTTTTTATCCGCATGAAAGGGTGATTCTCCCCGTTGGATTCTGCGTGTCATGACAATAAAGGTATCCAAAATCGGAAGGGCGATGATAAACAGGACCGCTGCCGGAGTCAGGTAAGCCAGAGACTGGATACTCAGTATTGAGATAACAAACCCCAGTGTCAATGAACCGCTGTCGCCCATAAAAATCTTTGCCGGATACCAGTTGAAAAGCAAAAATGTTAAAACTGCGACAAGAAATAGCGAAGAGAGCGTAATCATCAATGTATCATTATGCACGATGCCGATAGCCAAATAGGTGACCAGCATGACCATAGCGACAGCACCGGCGAGGCCGTCTAGGCCATCAAGGAGATTAAAGGCATTCGTAAATCCTGCTATCGCAAAAAAAGTGAACGGCAGAATCAACACAAGGGGAAGCGTGATCTCATACCCGAGATAACTTCCCAGTGACGCTACCTGAATATCGTTCAAATAAAGAATACATGTCGCGAAAAAGATGAACACGAACTTCAATATCGGCGAAACGCCTCGCTTGTCGTCAAGCGCACCGACGATAAAAATGATAAATATGGAGAGATAAATATAATAGTATTCGATGAAATGCGTAAAATTGAAAACAAGAGAGACGATAAAAACTGCTGAAACAAAAGCTATACCCGCACCTCTTGGTGTAGGTATTTTATGAAAACTGCGTTCATTCGGAATGTCCATTAGTCCCAATTTTTCAGCATTACGCATCAGAAGGTAGATCAATAGCAAAGTTAGCAAAAATGTTGCCGCATATACAGTTAAACTCATGATTATTATTATATCTCATTCATTCAAATAGAATGCTGTAAACAAAAAAAAATTCTTTGAAACAGCACAAGAAAGAAACGACAATCACCTATAACGACTTTCTCGTTCTGCATATTCGGCTGTATTTTTGTCTTTTTCGGTAAAATCTTTGAATGACTAGCAGCATAATGAGGTGGTGCACTCATGACTTGAATTCAGGAAATAATCTCCTCTTAAGGAAGATGCTATGAAACGAAAATCATTAGACAATATTAGAGACAAAATACGGTTTAAACACTACAGTTATCAAACAGAAAAGTCTTATGTAGGCTGGATCAAACTATCAGACACAGACCTGTATAATCTAAAAGAGAAAACTCTCTTTCATATAGTGTTCAATCTCTTTTAGATCAAATTGGGCATCAGTAAAGTAGCTGTTGGCAAGCACACCTTGTCCGAGCAGCATATCGGCACCGTCTTTTGAGATGATGTTAAGTTCATTAGAGAGCTTTAGAAATGGTGTCACTTTCCCGTAGATGGCATCGGCACTGAAAGAGGCTTTTTCAAGTAGAGGTTTTAGTATCTCGATCGGGGCAGGGAGGTTCTCATCTTCTAACCCTGCAGAGGTGGTGTTGACAACAAGATCGTAAGCTTTGATCTCAATAGTGTCCCATGTCGCTGTTTTAAACCCTAAGAGTTTAAAATCTTCTAGACGGCCTTCAGAGCGATTCATCACCGTGACATCCATCCCTTCATCCATAAAACGTGTTGAGAGTGCCTTAGAGGTGCCGCCGGCACCTATGACCAAAACAGTGTTGATTTTGCCAAAAGGCTTGATAGCATAGATAAAACCGTCTGCATCAGTGTTATAGCCGATGAGTTTGCCATTTTCATAAACAATGGTGTTGACGACACCAACCTTTTTAGCAAAACCGCGGATCTCGTCACAGGCATTAAAGGCTGCCTCTTTATGCGGAACGGTGATATTAGCACCGCTAAGACCAAGGTTGAAAAAGGTCTCCCGCAGTTTGGAGCCGTCTTTGAGTTGTATGCGTGTGTAGCAACCCTCATATCCGAGTGATCTGAAAACATGATTGTGCATAAGTGGTGAACGCGAATGCGCTACCGGGTCGCCAAAGATGGCATAGAGTTTCATTTTATATCTTTAAGATCATTCAGAGAACTTACAAGGGCACCTAGTTTGTTGTGTACCTCTTGGTATTCCATCTCAGGAACGGAGTCGGCAACGATACCTGCACCGGCTTGTAAGATGACCATGTCTGGTTTAACAAGTGAAGTACGAATGGTAATAGCCGTGTCCATATTGCCATCAAACCCAAAATAACCGATAGAACCGCTGTAGAAACCGCGTTTAAGACCTTCAAACTCAGCTATGAGCTCCATCGCACGAATCTTTGGTGCGCCAGTCATTGTTCCGGCGGTAAATGTAGCTGCAAAAAGATCGAACATGTCTTTGTCTTCACGAAGCTCGGCAACAACGTCGGTAACGATGTGCATGACGTGAGAATAACGCTCGATGTGCATCATATCTTCAACTTTAACGGTTCCTGTCTTTGCAACACGACCGACATCGTTACGTCCAAGATCAATAAGCATCAGGTGTTCAGCCAACTCTTTTGGGTCTGCCAACAGCTCATCTTCCATTGCTCTGTCTTGCTCTTTTGTCTTACCGCGTTTACGTGTACCGGCAATAGGGCGCAGCAGAAGCTCACCGTCAGTCAGACGAACCATTACTTCTGGAGATGAACCTACAATACTGAACTCTTCAAATTCCATCAAAAACATGTATGGCGATGGGTTTTTCGTTCGTAGAATCCTGTAGAAAGAGAATGGGTCGACTTCGACATTACGCGTGAACCGATTAGTCATCAAAATCTGAAAGACGTCACCGCTTTTGATCATCTCTTTAGATTTAGCGACCATATCAAAGAACTGCTCTTTAGAGAAGGCAAATGAACCTTCATCCTCACCGATCAGTGGTTTCAACGGCGTGTAGTGGTAAGAAGATTTAAGGTCCGCTTCAATGGCATCAAAGTGCTCTTCAAAACCTTCCAGCATCGTCAGCAAGGTAATCTGATGGTCTTTATGCGAATAGACTGCTACCATCTTAGGCAACACAAGATCAAGGTCAGGGACACCCATAGTGTCTTCTAATTTATCCATATAGCTGGCAAGCACAGGTTCAAAGACCTTGACCATATCATAGCCGATATAGCCAATAAAACCATCCACATAACCAAGACCAAGCTCCTTGGTATACTTTTTGTATTTCTGTGTATCCACGTTTTTGTAATACTCTTTTAAAAAGTTAAACGGGGAATCATTGATCACTTCGAGGCAGCCCTGCGCATCGGTATAGGTAGTAACATTATCTTTGTATTGAAGACGCTCTCTCGCACCGATACTGATGATAGAGTAGTTGCCCTCAGAACTTCCGGCACTCTCAAAGAGAAAGCTGATATCATCGCTAAATCGTTCTTTGAGTTTTTCATAGACTGCTATAGGTGCGAACTGGTCGAGCATAAAATGTTGTGTCTTAATCACAATGACCCTTTAGAGTTTAATGAGAAAAGCGCCGGATTCGACACTACTTCTGATGACAGGGAGCGCTTCGCGTGCAGCTGATTGGGTCTTAAACGGACCAACAAGGACTTTGTTCAAGGTTTTACCGCTGCGTGTGACTTTATGGAAGGTGTAGGTATAACCACGATCAGCGATCTTGTCTAAAAATGTTTCAGAAGGTGCATACTTTGCAAATGAACCTACTTGGATGTAATACTGACCAGACTCTACAGTTGTTGGGGTTTCTGTCTTTACAACACTCTTACTTTTTGGATCATATTTTCCTGAAGGACGGAAAGTTTGAGGTTTAAGTACCTGTTTAGGTTCAACCTTTTGCACTGGCTCTGCTGATACACTCTTGCTAGCGCTCTTTTGTTGAGTCGTTGTTGTATAGTCAGGTTCTTTAACGATCTGAGGCTCTTCAAAGACTTCCTCAAAGATGCGTTCTGTCTCATCTTTACCATCTGGTGCAGTTGCTGTGGATTTGCTGGTCGTCGCTTCTTCGACAACAACGTCCTCTTCAATAAGTTCACTTGTTTGCGCAATAGGCTTTTCAATGACAGGAACACTCTCTTCAGCAACTTCGATTTCAGGTTCTTGAACAACTTCTTCAACAACTACCTCGCTCACTTGCGGAGCATGTGGGAGAGCAGACTCTTTTGTACCACTGACTTGGTTCATGATGATGACCACAATAATAAGAATAATAGAAAAGGTCGCAATGGTCAATAGGACCTTTTTAGTGCTGTTGTTTTTTGAATTTTTGTTTAGGATAATGTCGTTGAGTTCGTTTTTTTCTTCCATCGGTTAACCTTTAAAGATATGGTAGGGCAAATTTAAAATATTATAGGCATCTGGTAAGCCTGAATTGGGAAAGATACGCCACTGTTTCTGGAGCTTCTCTTCCAATTTATTGGAGATTATTTTACCAAGTTCTTCTCTTTGTGGAGCTGAAATATCACCACAATAGACGTAGAGATGCAGATGTGAAGGTGTTTTGCTCTCATAGGCTGTAAAGTCATTAAGGTCTAGGCTGCGTAATATCTTTGATAGCTTATGATAAAAAAGCTCTTTTTCGTCACCGTTGTAGTCAAAAACAAAGTAGTTCGCATCTGAGGGAATGGTGGTTGCTATGGTGATTTTATGATTGCGATGTTTTTCAATGAGCTCATCACTTAAAAAAGTGTCGATCTTCTCATATTTACTTAAGAAGGTGCGACCTTCAAAAGTTATCTCTTGAATGATCTTGGGGTGTTTGAGCCAGTAATGATCTCTAATCAGAGGAAACAGAGTAGAGATCACAGTCGTTCTAGTACGTTGACTGGTTGTAGATTACGAAGTTTTGAGCAAGCTCTTTGAGCTCCTCTTTGATAGCTGCATGTTTTGCTTCATCATTGATGTTGTCAAGCACATCACACATACGTTCAGCGATAAGCTCAAACTCTTTCTCTTTCATACCGCGAGATGTCAATGCAGCAGAACCAACACGGATACCTGACGTTACAAATGGAGAACGTGTCTCACCTGGAACAGTGTTCTTGTTAACAGTGATACCGGCATTACCAAGTGCAGCATCTGCTTCTTTACCAGAAAAGTCTTTGTTTAAGAAAGAGACAAGTACCAAGTGGTTGTCTGTACCGCCGGAAACAACATCGTAACCGCGTTTCATAAGAACATCGGCAAGAACAGCAGCATTTTTCTTCACTTGAACAGCATACTCTTTCCACTCAGGAGAGAGGTTGTATTTGAAACCAACCGCTTTAGCTGCGATAACGTGAACCAGTGGACCACCTTGAAGACCCGGGAAGATCGCAGAATTGACCTTCTTGGCGATATCTTCATCATTGGTCATGATCATACCGCCGCGAGGACCGGCAAGTGTCTTGTGTGTTGTTGTTGTTACAACATCAGCATAAGGGAATGGGCTAGGGTGCTCGCCTGCACATACAAGACCAGCGATGTGTGCGATGTCAGCAAAAAGAATAGCACCGACGTCATCAGCGATCTCACGGAATTTTTTAAAGTCGATCTCTCGAGCGTAGGCAGATGCACCACAGACGATGATCTTAGGCTGAGTGATACGCGCGATGTCTAAAACACGCTCATAGTTAATACGGCCGTCAAGCTCAACGCCATAGGTAAAGCTAGAGTAGTTTTTACCTGAAAATGATGGTTTAGAACCGTGTGTCAGGTGACCACCGTGAGAAAGATCCATACCCAGGATCTTATCACCGGCTTTAAGAAGTGCTGCATAAACAGCACCGTTTGCCTGGGAACCGGCGTGTGGCTGGACGTTAGCAAATTTACAGTCAAAGAGTTTACATGCACGATCAATAGCTAGCTGTTCAACACCGTCAGCATATTCGCAACCGCCGTAGTAACGTTTAGCCGGGTATCCCTCAGCGTATTTGTTAGTAAAGACTGAACCCATTGCTTCCATTACAGCCGGAAGTGTAAAGTTCTCAGATGCGATCATCTCCAGGTGGTCTGTTTGACGCTCCAGCTCTTTTTCGCAGAGTGCGAAGATCTCATTGTCAAATTCTTGTAAAAAACTCATGTTTATCCTTTGTTTAAATTATGTGTTTGAACGTCGACTTACGCGTCGTTTTCTTCAGTTTCGACTTCATTGTGAAGCGGTTTCATTGCCGGGAAGAGCAGTACATCTCTAATTGAGTGCTCATTAGTCAGCAACATCACTAAGCGGTCCATACCGATACCCTGACCGGCTGTAGGTGCCATTCCGTAAGAGAGAGCATTGATAAAGTCAGCATCCATTTCGTGTGCCTCATCATCGCCGCCGCAATCTTTAGACGCCATCTGACCCTCAAAACGAGCCAATTGATCTAGCGGGTCATTTAGCTCAGAGAAAGCATTTGCGATCTCACGACCTGCAATAAAGAGTTCAAAACGATCTGTCAGCTCAGGATTTTCATCATTACGGCGTGCCAGTGGAGAGATCTCAACAGGGTACATCGTGATGAAAGTAGGGTTGATCAGTTTCTCTTCGACATACTCGTCAAAAAGTTCGCCTTGTAGTTGACCAAGGTTCATCGCCTCGTTTACATCAACGTGTCTCTCTTTGAGGTAAGCGATGATCTTCTCTTTGTCATTGACAACATCTGCAGGCACACCACCGATCTCTGTTAACGAGTCGATCAGTGGGATCTCTGCAAACTGACTGTAATCAACTTCTATCTCACCGTAAGGAAGAACCGTAGGCAGGTTAAGGTGATCAAACAGGTATGAGAAGTACTCTTTTGTGATCTCTATAAGATCTTTATAGGTCTTGTACGCCCAGTAAAACTCAATAGAGGTAAACTCTGGATTGTGTGTTGCATCCATTCCCTCGTTTCTGAAGTTACGGTTGATCTCAAATACTGCCTCAAAACCACCAACGATCAGACGTTTTAAATAAAGTTCTGGAGCGATACGAAGGTAACGGTCGATGCTAAGAGCATTGTGATGCGTCACGAACGGTTTAGCATTGGCACCACCGGCGATCGGGTGCATCATCGGTGTTTCTACTTCTAAAAAGCCTTTGTCTTCAAAGAAACGGCGTGTCAATGAGATGACTTTTGAACGTATATGAAAGGTGCGACGAACGTCAGCGTTCATGATCAGGTCAAGGTAGCGTTGACGGTAGCGTAGCTCTTTATCTGTGATCCCGTGAAACTTTTCAGGAAGTGGAGAAACCGCTTTAGTCAGAATTTTCAGTGTGCCGACATGAAGAGAGAGCTCACCTTTGTTTGTCACAAAAGGAAAACCGCTGACTTCGATGATGTCACCGACTTCAAAGTTCTTTTTGAAGATATCATTGTAGAAACCTTCAGGCAGGTTGTCACGTGTGACATAGACCTGAAGCATACCGCTCTCATCTTCGATCTTAAGGAAGCTGGCTTTACCCATAATACGGAAGAACTTAATACGTCCCGCAACAATAAAATGACGTTTTTCATCACGTTTCTCTTCCATCGCTGCGACATCACTGTTTACATCGATGTATTGGGCAATGGTTGTGTTGCGTTTGACATCATTGTCGTACGGATTGATGCCATGTTCACGCAGTGTGTTGGCTTTTTCGATACGCTGTTGTATATATTTGTTTTCTAAATTCAACGAGTTCTCCTGTAAAAATCTCTAGTTATCTTGGCATTTTTTGCAGATCCCGTAGATCTGCATAGAGTGGTCTTGCATCTTAAATCCGAACTTCTCAGCAATTTTATGCTGCTGAGCTTCTATAACATCATCAACAAACTCTGTGATCTCTCCGCATTTGGTACAGATCATATGGTCATGGTGGTCTTTAGCGCCAAGCTCATACTTTTTGCCTTGTGCCCCAAAAGAGAGGGAAGAGACGATGTCGTTCTCTTCCAACATTGAAAGGGTTCTGTAGATCGTTGCAATACCGGCATTAAGTTCAGGGTACTTCTCTTTGATGAGTAGATGCAGCGATTCAGGTGTCAGGTGCTCTTGAGAGTAGTAAAGTGTCTCAAGGATCTTTTCGCGTTGGTTGGTGAATTTAAGCGCCTTATCTTTAAGAAGGGCTTTGAAGTCAGCTAGAAGTTTATCGTACTCAATCGTTCGTTCTGTAAATGATGAGGCCATATCTACTCTCCCTTAGTGATGTTGTCTTCGATGTGTTCTTTAACACTCTGTTTGATCTTTTCAGCACTTTCGTCCAGTGTCTCGTCAACTTTATCGGCAACAACATCTTTAGCATCATTGATCTGCTCTTGCGCTGCTTTTACACCCTTGTCAATTGTCTCATTAAGATCGTCACTCACCTCTGCAGGGTCAATGTGCATGATAATACTGCCTGCTTCAACCAAGACAGGAAAGAGGATACTGCTTTTCATCATTGGTTCAAGATTTACACGGATAGCTTGAACATTGTAGATAGCATAAGCGATGACAGCACCGATAAGAAAGAATTTACCACTGCCCACTATAAAACCAAACACTTTATCAACAGGACCAAGACCGCTTGCTTTAGAGAGCTTGGTAAAGAGCATGCCTAAGATGATCATACCCGCCCAGAAGATGATCAAGGTTGCTACAAAACCTACAAAACTGATAGCTGCATCTGAGTCAAACTTAAAAATAGTATCGCTGATGAGCCCACCGATACTGTCACCTAAACGTGATGCAACAAAGATACCACCAATGATTCCTATCAGTCCAAAAAGCTCTTTAAAAAAGCCGTTGATGATCCCTTTGAGACCAAGAAGTAAGATGATGATACCGACGACCAAATCGAAATAATTAAGTTCCATAGAAGCGTTCTTTTCATGTACAGATTTTAGTGCGTATTATAGCGCTCAAAACTGTAATTAAAATGAGAGTGCTTATCAAACTTAAAAATATATAGGATGATCAGGCTAATCAGAGGCTTTTTAGTAACATTTGTGTAATATAAATCTTTTAAAATTTGAGGCAACACAAACGTGTGTGCTAATCTATGAAATATTAAGGTTTTATTATGAGTATCTGGACACCATCAAGTTGGAGAGAAAAACCAATTTTACAACAGCCGACTTACCCTGACTTAGACGCGCTAAAACGTGTTGAACAAGAGCTGAGTTCTTATCCGCCGCTTGTATTCGCGGGTGAAGCGCGCACTCTAAAAAAGCAGTTGGGCAATGTCGCTAACGGTAAAGCGTTTTTACTTCAAGGTGGGGATTGTGCTGAGAGTTTCTCTGAGTTTCATGCTGATAACATACGTGACACGTTTAAAGTGATGATGCAGATGGCCGTTGTGATGACGTTTGCCGGTGGCCTTCCAGTTGTTAAAGTAGGGCGTATGGGCGGTCAATTTGCCAAGCCGCGCTCTTCTGACTTTGAGACGATAGGTGATGTAACTCTGCCAAGTTACCGTGGTGATATCATTAACAGTGTTGAATTTACTGAAGAAGCACGTACACCGGACCCACACCGAATGATCGAAGCGTATAACCAGTCAACAGCAACGCTAAACCTTCTGCGTGCCTTTGCAACAGGTGGTATGGCTGACCTTCATCAAGTTCATAAATGGAACCTTGACTTTACACATCAAAGTGAGATCTCTTCCAAGTATGAAGAGCTTGCTGAAAACATCTCACAGTCGTTAGAGTTTATGGATGCCTGTGGTGTAAATTCAAGTACATTCCGCACACTTCGCGAGACAGACTTCTATACATCACACGAAGCACTTCTTCTTCCATATGAAGAGGCCTTTACTCGTCAAGACTCTCTGACAGGTGAGTGGTATGATGTTTCTGCTCACATGCTTTGGATCGGTGATCGTACTCGTCAACTTGACGGTGCTCACATCGAATTTATGCGCGGTATCAATAACCCTATCGGTATTAAAGCTGGTCCAACAATGGATACTGACGATCTAATAAAATTGATCAATACACTTAATCCTGAAAACGAAGCGGGCCGTCTGAACATTATTGTGCGTATGGGTGCTGACAAAGTTGGCGATCATCTTCCGGCACTTATCCGTGCTGTTGAGAAAGAGGGACAAAAAGTTGTATGGTCATGTGATCCGATGCACGGTAATACTATTAAGTCAAGTACAAACTATAAGACACGTCCGGTAGACAGCATTCTTTCTGAGATGAAGCAGTTCTTCCAGGTTCATAAAGCTGAAGGTACTCATGCCGGTGGTGTCCACCTTGAGATGACAGGTAAAGATGTTACTGAGTGTGTTGGTGGATCGTTTACGGTCACTGATGAAGATCTTTCATCACGTTACCATACACATTGTGATCCACGTCTAAATGCAGACCAGTCACTTGAACTGGCATTTTTAATCGCAGATACACTTAAAGAAGCAACACACTAAAGGCGTTCTATGCCTGACTATCAAGAGATCTACCTTCGTAATAGTTACGAAGTAGAACTCTCTGTCGATTCAACCTTTACATTCTCTCTTATAGATTTTCAAGA
This sequence comes from Sulfurimonadaceae bacterium, assembly GCA_049672605.1. Lineage (GTDB taxonomy): Bacteria > Campylobacterota > Campylobacteria > Campylobacterales > Sulfurimonadaceae > Sulfonitrofixus. Next base: position 23,702 of record JBATWM010000075.1, on the reverse strand, counting down.
CAACATTTTTTATGACAGGCCTTTTGCCATTATTACCGCATTTAATCCACAAAATAAAGCCTTGCCGTATCAAGAAAATCGACTAAGAAATCAAATACTATATAGTGAATTAAATAGTAGATATGAGCTAATAACTGCCAAAGGCTGTTTGAATGGACATTGCGAAGAGGGATACTTAGTATTTGATATTAGTCTGCCTGATGCGACAGCTATTGGTTCGAAATATGAGCAGTTCGCACTATTTTTTAATTCTAGTGAACGACTGAGTTATATAAGATGTGAAGATAAAAAAATAATTGTAACAAAAGAGAGATAGGCGCAAATGAGCCAAAGGGCTTTTTGAAGCGCCCTTACATTTTATAGTCCGCTAGCATCCAAGATACGAATCAATTCTTCAGGACGGTTAGAATACATTATTGCGGTGTTACGAGAAACAAGGCGTTTTTGAACAAAATCTACAAGCTGTTGAGTCTGTGTGACCATACCTGTCTCTTGTTGATTTAGTTGCATTTGTGAATAGACTTGGTGGACCTTGTCTTCACGAATGAGGTTGGCAATCGCAGGATTGGTGAGCATAAACTCTTGAGCCGCAATACGTCCGCCGCCAACTTTTGGAAGCAGGGCTTGTGCGATAACAGCAACCAATGAGGTTGAAAGTTGTGCACGAACCTGTGGCTGCTCTTCTCCCGAGAAAACATCAATAATACGGTTGATTGTCTGTGGAGCAGAGTTGGTGTGAAGTGTTCCAAATACAAGGTGACCTGTTTCTGCAGCAGTTAGAGCGGCACCGATAGTCTCCTGGTCACGCATCTCCCCGATCAGGATAACATCCGGATCTTGACGCATTGCGTATTTAAGGGCTATCGCAAAACTCTTAGTATCATTTCCGACATTACGTTGTGAAAAGAGACTTTTTTTGTTGGTGTGTACAAACTCGACCGGATCTTCTACGGTGATGATGTGACGGTTTTCTGTTTCATTGATCTCGTTAAGCATTGCAGCAAGAGTTGTTGATTTACCCGAACCGGTAGGGCCGGTTACAAGGATAAGACCTTTTTCACGTTGGATGATCTTCTTAAACACAGGGTTAGCATTAAGATCATCCAAAGATGGGATATCAATAGGAATAATACGAAATGCACAGGCAAGATCTTCTAAGGTCTTATAGTAGTTGGCACGAAAACGCCCAATTTCTGGAAGCATGATCGCAAAGTCTAGCTCATTATGCTCTTCAAGATCTTTTTTCTGTTTCTCCGTCAGCAGACCATAGGCCATATCTTCGATCATCTTACCATCAAGAACAGGCAGATTCAACGCCACTAAGCGACCATCAATACGAATTTGAGGTTCAGAACGTGAAACAAGGTGAAGGTCAGATGCTTTGTAGGCAACAACACTTTTTAGCAGCTTTCTAATATCTAATGCTTGACTCATAAAATCACTCCAAGTTTGATAAGACGTTGTGTAAACGTCCTGTTTGTCTATAATTGTATTACATTTCTTTATGAAACACTTTAAACTTATAAAAAAGTTGCTTAAGTGTACCTCTAAGGCGTGAAAACAGTGTAAATATGTTGTTGTGTGGGAGGTAGAGAGAAATGAGTGTGAATTTTAAAAAGTACTTATACTTTAGTCTGTAAGTGTTTACAAAAACAGTTTTTCGTAAACTTCTTGATTAAAAGCTACGGCAATCTTGCCATCCAGGTCTAAAACAGGACGTTTAATGAGCAGGTTCTCTCTGCAGAGCCATTGGAGTTGCTGCTCTTCATTAAGACCTAACTCTTTTAACTTAAGTGTACGATAGGTGGTACCTCGGGTGTTAAAAAGAGTTTTCATCTCAACTTGTTTTAACCAAGGGATCACAGTGTCGCAATCAACAGGCGTTGATTTAAAGTCAATGAGTTCGTAAGCGATCTCATTTGCTTTCAAAAACTTGATCGCTTTTTTGACACTGTCACAGTTTTTAATACCGTAGAGTTTGACCACAGTTATTCGATGATCTTTGGTACGATAAAAAAGTGCTCTTCACTGTGAGGTGCATGTTCTAAAATATCATCATTGATACTGCTGTCACAACTGCTTTTGTCTTCTCTTGTCGGTGTGCCACTGTCGTTCATCGCAAAGTTGTCGTCAACATTTTCAGTGTCAAGTTCTGAAAGATTGTCCACAAAGTCAACAATGCCGCTAAGCTGTGCAATGATCTCTTCGCGTTTTGCATCATCAACCGTTATAAAAGAGAGTTTTTCAAGACGTTTTAAGAGGGCGTCATCTACTTGCATATCTGTTCCTGAATAATTTTTCATTATTTTAACAAAAAAAGCTTATTTGTAGGGGCGATTAGGGCTGTTTAATATAGCATTGGATAATATAGCACCAATATAAAGGGCACCTCTAAAAATTGGATTCAGTCTCAGCAGTAGAGTTTTTAGATGTGCCATAAACGAGGATGATAATAGTGAGTTTAAAAGAAAATATTGAAATGGTCAAAAACGAGCTCAACAGTGAAGAGCAGTTTTTTGAAAAAGCGGTACAGACAGAACGTTTTGTTAAAAAATACAAAAAACCACTAATTGGTATCGTCACGGCTGCTGTTTTGGCAATTGCAGCAGGTTCAGCTTATGATATCTATTCACAAAACAAGATCGACCAGTCTAATGCAGCGTTAAATGTCTTAATGGCTGACCCTGCTGATCAAAATGCCCAAGAGCAGCTAAAAAGTCTAAACCCTAAACTTTTCGATGTATGGTCACTTTCTCAAGCCCTTAAGTCGAAAGACAAAGAGGCACTACGTGGATTACAAGGCTCTAAAGCACTTGTCGTTGCTGACTTGGCTGAGTATGAACTCTCTGCAATTCAAGAAGATGAAGCAGGCTTGCAGCAATATACACAAAAGAGCAGTGCACTGCTAAAAGACCTAGCGCTTATTGAAGCGGCTGTTTTGTTGATGGAGAAGGGTGAAAAAGCTGCAGCACAAGCAAAACTTTCTATGATTGACATTAACTCACCGGTATATCAGTTGGCGCAATCATTAGCACACTATGGAGTTAACTAAGAGTGAAAGTCTATTTATCAATTTTTCTTTTCTCTCTCTTTATCTTTAGCGGTTGTAGTAACAAAGAGTATTTCGCGCCTGAAGTGGTTAAAGATGACTGGGATAAACGGGAATTTTTAGATGAGACCATCGTCCGTAAGACAGCAGACGGTGCGGTCTTGGAAAATGGTCAGATCCTTACTAAAGAGGGTGTCCAAGATTACTACCTACCTGAGGGTTACAGCTACATCGGTCAAAGTGATGGCTGGATCGTTGCTTCAAAGGTAGATGGCGAGCTGCTTTTACAAAGTATTAATGATAAAAGTACAGAGATCAAACTTGATCTTAAAAAGACAATAGCCGGTGCCACAGTCAAAGATGATCATGTAGCCGTTCTGTTTGCTACCAATGAGATGGCACTTTACACACTAAGTACAAAAGAGTTGATCTTTAAAGAGAGCGGTAATGCAGCAATCGCGGTAGACACACGTATAGTCAACCCTTTCTTTTTAAATGAGTTGGTGCTTTATCTGACACTTGACGGTAAGATCGTTATTATCAACTCTGAGTCAAAACAGGTACTTCGTTCGATGTTGGTAAGCTCTGAAGATAATTTCAACAATATCATCTACTTCAATGTCATTGACAACGTCATGGTCGCGGCGACTGGTTATCGTCTCTTCTCACTTAGTGAAAAAGAGCGCCGCGAAAAGTATGAGATGCGCGATGTCATCTTCAGTGACGAAGGCATCTGGATCAGTACTAAAGAGGGAGAAGTGGTAGCGTTGACACCGTCACTACAGCTAAAGGCTAAACGTAAATACCCGTTTGCACACTTCCTTGGAATGATCATGACCGAAGAGAAACTATACCTGCTTGAGAGACAAGGTTACATCATCGAACTCAGTAAAGATCTTGCTGAATCAAACGTATACGAGCTTAACATCGATGACGGTTATGTCTATGTTGGTGATAAAGCTTTCTATGTCAATGATGTGGTCTATCCAATAGAATAATGTCTAATGAACTTGAGGCTTTTTTAGAGTACATTCAAGTCACCAAAGCGCTCTCTAAAAAGAGTGTGGAAGCCTACAGAAGTGATCTTCTTCAGATCGAAGAGCTCACTAAAAAACCGCTTATCTCCCTCGACACCAACGCCACGCTTAAAGCACTCTCGTCATATGACAACAAACGGACCTTAAACCGAAAACTTTCGGCCATTAATGCTTTTTTTACATTTTGCTTTCGCAGTGAATTTGTGCAAGAACAGCAAAAGCTAAAACTGGCCAAGATCCCAAAAAACCTTCCAAAGTTCCTGACTTACGAGCAGATACAAGAGGGTATTAAAAGTATAGATCAAAGCACTTGGATAGGCCAACGTGATGCGGCAATGATTCTTTTTCTATATGCTACAGGTATGCGCATCAGTGAATGTTTGAACATACGTCTTGAAGATATAGAAGAAAACTGGCTGCGTGTGCGTCACGGTAAAGGGGACAAAGAGCGTCTTATACCGATAGCAAAAGAGGCCTTGGTCCTGTTGCAAAGTTATCTAAGCAGCGTACCTTTTGAAAAAGAGCAGATCTGGCTTAACTACACAGGCAAACCGCTGAGTCGAATCTCAGCATTTAAGATCACACAGAAGTACCTTGGTGTCTCACCGCATGTACTGCGCCACTCTTATGCAACAGCATTAATACTTGGCGGTGCCGATCTGCGTGTTGTGCAGGAGCTTTTAGGTCATGCATCACTATTGACGACGCAGGTCTACACGCACATTCAAAAGCAGAATCTACTAGAGACAGTGTTAAATCATCATCCTATGGCTTAAAGTGTTGCTTCGCAACGCTAAAGCGTGAATGGAAAGAGCAAAAGAAGATCGACTTTTTGATATAATCACATATCTATTATTTAAACATTTTTGAGGGCAAATTTAAGTGCTACAAACCCATGAAATACCTAAAAGAGAGTATATGAGAGCTTTGATCGATCAACTGCAGTCCAAAGGCAAGATCTACAAACAGTTAGCAGAGGTTCAGCCAAAAGAGTTGAAAGTACGTAATAAGATCCGTATTTTCTCTGCAACCGATATGAACAGTTACTACACAGCGATCTTTATGGTCTCTCAAAAGAGTCGACTGTTGATGAAAGATGTAGCGAAATTTGAAGAGATCTATCAGAGATTGGTCACCTATAGCGGACATAACTTTAAATACAAGATCTTGATCATTGACGCACCGCTCTGTTCAAAAGCAAAAAAAGCCTTTGGTGATGCAAAATGGAAGATAATTTGACGCTTTGCGACATAGGCAATACCACCTATCACTTTTATGATGGCAAGCGTGATTCAAAAGTGTCAATAGACAGTTTTGATCCGTCCTCTGTAAAAGAGGATGTTTATTACGTTAGTGTTAATTCTGAAACCGAAGAGATCTTGTCAAAACTAGCCAACTGGCATGACCTTAGTAGTAATATAGAGTGGGAAAAATATTATGAGTCAATGGGTGTTGACCGTATTGTAGCTTGCGAAGCGATAGACGATGGGCTTATCATCGATGCCGGAAGTGCAATAACCGTTGATCTGGTCACAGCTGGATGTTTTGAGGGTGGTTTTATCTATCCGGGTCTTGATGCAATGCAAGAGAGTTACCGTAATATCTCCACAAGGCTTGATTACAGTCTCAATTTTGAGCTTGATTTGGATAAAATGCCAAAAAATTCCCAAGATGCGATCAGTTACGGGGTGTTTCGTACGCTTTACAGCGAAGTGATGCGCCATAACAAAAAGATCTATCTGACGGGTGGCAATGCCAAGGTGTTGTCAAAAATATTTCCCGAAGCGGTGGTTGATGAACTGCTGCTGTTTAAAGGGATGAAAAAGATGATGGAGAAACGATGTTAACAGTTGCACTGCCAAAAGGGCGTATCGCACAAGAGACCCTAGAGATCTTTGAGACAATATTTGGTGAGTCTTTCAAGTTTGATGATCGTAAATTGATCCTTGAAACACCGAACTTTCGTTTTTTATTGGTGCGTAACCAAGATGTAGCAACCTATGTCTTTCATCAAGCGGCAGATATCGGTGTCGTTGGCCTAGACACCTTAGAAGAGCAGGGTTTGGATGTTATTCGACTTTTAGACCTTCGCCGCGGTGTCTGTAAAGTCGCTATCGGTATGCGTGTCGGTGAAAAGCTTGACCTGACAAAAGCAGAGATCAAAGTTGCAACGAAAATGGTGAACATCACGAAACGTTACTTTGCTGAGCGTGCTATCGCGGCAGACGTTATTAAACTCTACGGTTCTATTGAACTGGCGCCACTTGTTGGTTTAGCTGACATGATCGTTGACATCGTTGAGACAGGTGCTACAATGAAGCAAAACGGTCTTGAAGTCGTTGAAGAGATCATGGAGTCATCAACGTACCTCATCGCCAATAAAAACAGTTACTTTGAGAAAAAATCAGAGATACTGGATATCTACGAAAAGATCAATGACGTTGTCAAACAAGAGAAATGATCTTGAACTCTACGCTCGCGTAGAACACCTCCTCGGCATCGAAGAATCCACCCAGTTCTTGCACGACTCCTACGCGCAGACCCTGGAAGCTTATGACGTTAAATCAGTCCTGGACATAGGCTGTGGTCGCGGCGGTTTGATGGAACAGCTTGCCTTTGATAAGATAGAGTCTAAAGGGATCGACCTGAGTGAAGTGATGGTCGAAGAGGCTAAGGCTAAGGGTCTCAATGCTGAGTGCATTGATGTAGCCGATGAAAAAGGGCAGTATGATGCTGCTGTAGCCGTCTTTGATGTGCTTAATTTCATGGATGCAGAGGCACTTGACATCTTTTTGGATAATGTTGCCAAGACCTTAAAGCCTAAAGGCCTTTTTATAGCTGACATCAACACCAAATACGGCTTCAGTGCTGTAGCAGAGGGTACGATGAACGCTGAAGACGAAAAGGGCTTCCTGAGCGTTGACGCGGTTTATGACAACGATGAACTGCGTACGATCTTTACCTATTTCGAAAAAGGTGAGGGCGAATGCTACACAAAAGAGCAGCAGATGATCACTCAGCACTTTCACCCACTCTCATTTTTTCGTCGTAAACGTGCCTTAAAGCTCATTAAACATGAGAAGATATCACTTTACGACAGAGATGACAAAGCGTTATTGATCTTCTCTAATGAGAGATGATTTAACGCATCACAGTCATAGAGTGCAAACGCTGCAATCCACTTCCAACACAAATTAGACGCTACCGCGTTGATACTTACTCTCTTTAGCTCTTATTCTAGTGACAATCTTACCGATAACACCGGAACCGCCGTACTTTACACACCGATCTCATATAAGAAAAATAGATAAACTGTTATAAGAAAATATTAATAATGTTACGTTTGTACACAGCACTTTATTCCAATGATGCGATAAAAGATTTAAAATTGAGAAAATAAACTACTACCACTATATAGTAGTTCATGCGCTTCAATAACCCTAAAAGTCGACCAAAGACCGTAAAACAGGGTATCTACAGATGGGATAGGTAAAAATAAACAGCTATTTAATATAATCTACATTGATATTATATATTTTGTATTCATTTGAAAAATATTTATCACACAAAAATCACAAAAATCACAAAAATAGAGCTCGAATTGACCTTTTGTATATTTTTATTTTAGACTTACCCCGTTAGCTTGATTAACAGGCTTGTACAACAGAAAACACATCTTATGGCTCGGTATTTAAGAAACAAAGACGGTCGTTAAAGACAATAGTGATCGCAGCTCTTTATAACAACGGTTGATGTTAAAAGAGATGTGATCCGATTGTCGGGCCATCTAAGTTTTAAAATAGAGTACATAAGATATAGTGATAGTCGAAAAAAAACAAAGGGAAATAATCATGGAAATGAATCGTCGTAATTTACTTAAACTTGGAGCGGTAAGCGCCGCTGCAACAGTTACTAGTGTTGCCTTAGCGGGCTGTTCAAAAGAGGCAGCTGCAGCTGCTCCAGCCGCAGCTGCTCCAGCCGCAGCCGCTCCTGCGCCAAAAGCAGAGTTAATCGGTAAGCACAGTGTTGTTGTAATCGGTGGTGGTATCGGTGGTCTTACTGTTGCCAACAACCTCAAGAAGATGCGTAAAGATACGGATATTTTGGTCATCGAAAAAAATGATACATTTATGTCTTGTCCCGTTTCTAACACATACATTGGTAAGCTGAAGGGAATGAACCTTGGTACATTTATCTTTGATTATGCACAGCCGATCGAAAAACACGGTTATAACTGGTTGACTGCTGAAGTTCAGGGTATTGACAGAGAAGCTAAAGTTATTCATACAACAAAAGGTGCTGTAGGTTATGACCTTTTAGTACTTTCACCGGGTATTGCATACAATTACGAAGCACAATTTCCAACATGGTCAAAAGAGAAGATCGCTCATGTACAACGTACAGCTCCGGCGGCACTGATCCCAGGACATGAGCATGTTATTTTAGAGCGTAACCTTAACAACATGGAAGACGGTGATGTCATCATTACTATCCCTGGCGGTAAGTTCCGTTGTCCTCCTGCACCAGCAGAGCGTGCATCTATGGTTGCCACGTTTATGAAAAAAGAGGATATCCAAGGTAAGGTCATCTTAATGGCTGAAGGCGCCGGTTTTGCAAAGAAAGCGGCATTTTTGGAGTCATGGAAAGAGCTCTTCGGTGATAAGATCGTCTTTATGCCGAACACAAAAGTGGTTGATGTAGACCCTACCGGCAAAAAAGTGACATATGTGAAGCAAGTTGGAGATAAAGCAGAGACTGCAACGATGGACTATCAGGTTCTTAACCTTATCCCTAAAAACAAATCAAACCCAGTCGTTACTATGGCAGGTCTAGATGTTACTGAAGATACATTTGGAAAAGTAAAAATGGCAGGTTGTACATTCCAGACTGCTACTGATGCTAATGTATACGCTGTCGGTGATGTTGTTGCTCACGCTATCCCGCCAAGTGGTCAAACGGCTAACTGGGCAGGTAAGCAGTGTGCTAAAGAGATCGCTGCACGTCTAGATGGTGGTAAATATTCACTACCTGTTGAGAAAACACCTGTTAATGCAGGTAACGTCTGTTACTCAATGGTTGGTGACAACCCGGAAGAGGCGATCATGGTTACTCACGACTTTAGCTGGACGGGTGAAACTATAAAAGGTAAAGGTAACGTTCCTAAAGATGCTGCGTCTGGTAAGTACCGTTCATCTGGAACGGCAAAAGCACTTCGTGACTGGTATCGTGGTCTAATGGGTGATCTGTTCGCCTAAGTCTAAGTGTTGCGGTTGTTAAACCGTAACAATATTGCCAGAAGAGACTCTCTTTTGGCACTGTTTATGCATTACAGATACTGTTCAAAGTCCCTAAAAAAGTTACTGCATATGATTTGCCTCCCCATAAATTTTGTTGTAATTTTTTTAGAGACTTAATGTCTCAATAATATTGTCAGGAATCGTTATGAATCGAAGAAACTTTTTAAAAGTCGCGACTGCTACTGGAGCAATGGTCGCTGTATCCCCCTCATCTATAATCCAAAAGCTCTACGCCAGCAACGGGCTTATGTACACGGCTTATGAACGTGTTCAGCTTGTTGGCGCAGATGGTGCACCGATCAAAGTAAATGCACTTAAAAAAGAGACAAACTATATGTTCAACTATCCGCATGTCGGTACTCCGGCGATGCTTCTGGATCTTGATGATTCAAGTGCACAGGATGTAAAACTTGCTACTGAATCCGGTGAAGAGTACCTTTGGAAGAGTGGTGTCGGTGCGAAACGTACGATCGTAGCTTATTCAGCTATCTGTTCGCACCAGCTAGCCCACCCAACACCTAGTGACAGCTTTTTGCAGTATGTCCAAAAAGATAAAAAGACAATGGCCTACAAAAACGGCGGTGTCATCGTCTGCTCTTCCCACCTCTCGTCTTTTGAAGCGAAAGAGGGTGCTAAACGCCTCTCTGGACCGGCAGTCGATCCTTTAGCGGCTATTGTGCTTGAAGTGGCTGAAGATGATACAATATGGGCAGTAGGCGTTCTTGGCGCTGATCGTTTTCACGAATATTTTAAGACGTTTAAACCTGAGTTCAAAGAGTTCTACGGCGGTAAACGCGAGGCTAAAAAACTTGTCAAGATCAGTGCTAAAACAGTGGTGTTAAACGAATACACCAAAGAGATTATCCAATACTAAAGAGGAATCATGAAAACATTTAAAACAGTTACAGCAGCTCTATTACTTACAGTAGCCGTCTCAGCCACAGCAGCTGACAAAAACCAGCTAAAGCTCAAAAGTGACATGCGCTCAATGTTAAGTGCGATGGAGGCGATCCAAAGTGGTGGTTTCTATAACAACAAAGAGAGCATGATAGAGGGTGTCGAGCGCCTGAAAAAGGGACTGAGTTCATTGCGCTCTAGCGATGCTAAGCGGTATCTTCCCAAAGACCAAGCGTATGCCGACAAGTTCGCCAATAAACGTGCTGACATGATCGCAATGTATGCTGATGATATTACTGTCTCAATTAAAGATGGTAACTGGGATGACGCGCTTAATGACTACCAGCAGATGCTAGGACAGTGCACATCGTGTCACCTTCGTATTCGTTCTTGGTAAGCTATTTTAGTGTGAGCTTTGCTCTCACTTGACCTAGTCACTTACACTCTACAAAAACAAGCTGAGTCTCTACTTCTTCTCTATCCTTTACCTTGATATGTGTTTTCTTGACCTTGATTGTTTTTTAATTGAATATCTTTTGATAAAATCAATCAGATTAAAATGAGGACACATTATGCTCGATGATAAAACACGCTGGAACGAAAAACATGTAACAAAGCCTATATCTACAGATGTAGCGCATATTGTAGAGAAATATACCTCTATGGCAACCGTAGGTAATGCTTTAGATATTGCAGCTGGGGTAGGGCGTAACACGCACTTCTTGGCTGAGAAAGGGTTTATGGTTGATGCTATTGACTATTCTGATTATGCTCTTTCTCAAATCAAGAATATGGCAACGATCAACAAGATAGAAGCAGATCTAGATACCTATAAAATCAAGTTTAATGCTTATGACCTTATTGTTAATTGTAACTTCTTGGAAAGACGGCATTTTCCTCAGATCAAGGAGGCACTGAAAGAGGGCGGTCTTCTTATATACGAGACCTTTATTGTGACACATGGAGAAGGGTATCACCAACCGAGCAATCTAGACTTTGTGTTACGGAAAAATGAGCTTTTACATGCCTTTATAGGGCTTAATATTATTTACTATGAAGAGAGAGATGAAGTCAATTTAAAAGGTGAGAAAGTCAAGGTTGCTTCGCTAGTGGCCCGCAAGCCATAGGGCTTACAGGGATTTATCCTTTATTTGGAAGCAGCTTCTCCATCAAGGCGATGTGGTAATTTTCCTGATAGTTGATAAAGTCAAAAAATTGCGATAGTTCCGTGTCGTTTACGGCTTCTGCCAGTGCACGACACTCCTTTTTTGCATTCTCTTCTTCTTTAATACCGTTAACAATAAACTTCTCAATATCAGTGACCTTGTAGGTCAGTTCGTGCAGCTCTCGAGGCAGCGCCAAGATACCCATCTGTGCCATCATATTGCCAAACGATTTTAGATGGAAGTGTGATTCGTCGATTAGGTCTTGAAAAACGTTAAAGTGTAACAGTTCTTGTGTCCTTGCCTGCATGTAGGCATAAACCAAAATAAGTTCATACTCTTTGTAAGACTCTTCAAATAAGAAGATAGTCAGCGAATCGGTCTGTACAACATCAAGAGTTTTGTTCGGCAGGGTACGGTGCATGTCAAAAGCAGTCAATTTTTGGTTATTTTTACTATCAGCTAACAATGATGTCAAATATTCAACAAGATAGTTGTCATCAGTGGCTATTCTTGAGATCAATGTGGAGTCACTGTACTCTTGTTGCACTGTTCTGACCTCTTCTATAAGGTAGGAAAATATGTCGAAGGTACATTTGTGTTTATGCAGTACCTTAACGCGATCATAGTTGTAGTCACCACCTGATTCAAGTACTGATTCGCCTATCCACTTCAAATGACGAAAGGCTATCATCGAGAAGTCGTAGAGTCTATCTTTGATCTCTCTGTCGTTGATTGCGAATGAAGCGAACAGTATGTCGAGCCACAGCTCATGTTTGACTTGGTATAACCTACTCATTACTCTCTCCTAGCGCTATTTCACAGCTCTCTTCACTCTTTATGACATGCATCTCCTCTTTTTCGCCTTGTGCGAGGTTAGATACGTTTATAAGTGAGGCGACAAAGCCGTTAAAGACCATATCGGCACAGATCTTCTGCTGCGGTGATAGGGCACCTAGCTTTTGCTCTATTTTAGCAATAGCACCTTTAGCGTACTCAACACTTTCACCTTTGACCATCTCTGTGTACATTGAACCGACGACGACAGTGTCTTGGCACCCATTGGTAGCGAATTTAATATCACTGATGCCATCTTGCAAGAGTTTAACCGTAAAGATAACAAACTCGCCTGTCTTATCGTCCATGGCGATGCCGGTACCATCCGGATCCTCAAGTTTTCCATAGTTTTGAGGGTACATGATATGTTTGAGAATCTCCGGGTTCATTCCCTCTGGAATTTCGATCTCTTCCATTAGCTACCTTTTCATAGTGCGTTATAATAATTGTTATTTTACTATGAAATAATCACAAAGTATTGGCATAGATTAGTAAAATGCCTGAAATAGGTGTGATATTAATTAATATGTTTATATAAAACGCCGTTTTTGGCTATAATTCTGCAAAATAATAATTTGTGTAAAGAGAAACTATGAGCAGAAAAAAACCAAACAAAAACCAAAACAATACACCTGCTTTTAGTGAAAAAGATTTCTTGGTCACGACAAGAGAAGAGATGGACCGTCGCGGCTGGAAACAGCTTGATGTCGTCTTGATCTCTGGTGATGCCTACATCGATTCACCGTTTATCGGTACGGCAGTTGTGGGCCGTATGCTGGAGAAGATGGGTTATAAGGTCGGTATTATCGGTCAGCCTGACATTGAGAGCGGTGATGACATTGGGCGTTTGGGTGAACCGCGTCTTTTCTGGGGTGTCAGCGGCGGCAGTATTGACTCGATGGTCTCCAACTATACGGCGACTAAAAAGTTTCGTAACTCAGATGACTACACGCCCGGCGGCAAAAATGACAAACGTCCCGACAGAGCTGTACTCGTCTACTCAAACCTGATCCGTCGATTTTACAAAAGCACCGTACCTATCGTTCTTGGCGGCATTGAAGCGAGTCTTCGCCGTGTGACACATTATGACTACTGGTCTAACAAACTGCGTAAACCTATCTTGTTTGATTCAAAAGCCGATATCCTGGTTTATGGAATGGGTGAGATCGCGCTGAAAGATCTGGTACATGCACTTGATGAAGGTAAAGACTATCGTGACGTACGCGGTATCTGCTACATTGCCAAAGAACCTGTCGAAGAGTTTTTACAGGTCGCTTCCCATGCAGAGTGTCTAGCCGATAAGAACCTGTTTATGGACCTCTTTGACAGCTTTTACGACAACAATGACCCTATATCGGCAAAAGGGCTCTGTCAGAAGGTTGACACCCGCTACAGCATTCAAAACCCGCCTTGTGACTACCTGGATGAAAGTGAGATGGACGGTGTCTCTGCACTGCCGTTTACAAGAGAGTTGCACCCCTATCATCAGCCGCAGGGTAAAGTAAAGTGCCTTGAGACTATTAAGTTCTCCATCATGACCCATCAAGGGTGTTGGGGAGAGTGTAACTTCTGTGCGATCGGTGTGCATCAAGGCCGTACTATCCGTACACGTTCAGAAGAGTCTATCGTCAAAGAGGCAAAAGAGTTTACCACCTATAAAGACTTTAAAGGGATCATCTCGGATCTCGGCGGTCCGACAGCAAATATGTACGGTTACGAGTGCAAGAAAAAACTCAAGCTCGGTACCTGTGACCACCAGCGTTGTGTTGACTCGCGCCATCTCTGTTCGAGTATGCGGGTCGACCACAGTCGCCTTCTTGGCATGATGAAGCAGGTCAGAGAGCTTCCGGGCATTCGAAAAGCATTTGTTGCCTCCGGTGTGCGTTATGACCTCATCACAGAAGACAAAGGACACGGCTACTCATACCTTAAAGAGATGGTCAAACACCATATCTCGGGTCAGATGAAAGTAGCACCGGAACACACGGAACAGCATGTGCTTGACCTTATGGGAAAACCGGGCAAGCAGACCCTGGTTGACTTTAAAAAGCTCTATGACAGACTCAACAAGGAAGAGGGCAAAAACCAGTTCTTGACCTATTACCTCATCGCGGCACACCCAGGCTGTGAAGAGAAAGACATGCATGAACTTAAACGTTTCACAACTGATGAGCTTAAGATGACCCCTGAGCAGGCGCAGGTCTTCACACCGACACCGGGAACGTACTCAGCGGTGATGTACTATACAGAACTTGACCCGGTGACACGTAAAAAGATCTTTGTTGAGAAAGATACACGACGTAAAGAGAAGCAAAAAGAGATCGTGGTAAAAAAACAGACGTTCAAAAGGGATTTTGCAAGTTAAGTCCACATCTGTTCTCTAGCAGTTTTTTTGCTACACTATTGATACCATAAATACACTAAGGTATCTGATGCTCTCTAAATCATTTCTCGGTATTCTATTTTTACTCCTCTATACATTAGCATTAGATGCTAAAAGCATCCTATATAAGGTTACTTCAGACAAAAGTGCCGTTTATGTTTTAGGGTCGATCCATCTTGCAAAACCAGAACTTTACCCTTTAGACAAGGCGATTGAACAAGCGTATAAAAACAGTGATATACTGGTTGTTGAGCTTGATGCTGAAAGTCAAGAGTCCATGATGGCTATACAAAGTGCAATGGTGCATTTAGGTATGTATCAAAATGGCAAAAGTCTAAAGACAGAACTCTCCTCACAAACCTACAAGCAGTTGCAAGCCTACACTGTTAAAACCGGTCTGCCGCTGCAGATGCTCGAGCAGATGCGGCCATGGGTAGTGATGTTGCAGTTGAGTGTCATGGAGATGATGCGTTTAGGGTATTCGCCTGAGCTTGGCATTGACAAACATTTCCTTGACAAAGCTAAACGCGATAACAAACCAATTTTAGAAATAGAGAGTGCAGAGGAGCAGATGGCGCTCTTGAGCAGGGATGACAACAAGTTTCAAGACCTGATGTTGCGATATACATTAGAGTCTATGCATGAGATGGAACCACTTTTAGGAAAGATGTTTACAAGCTGGAAAGAGGGTGATGCTAAAGAGTTGGCAACAGTAGTTGATTCGTCAATGGTTGTTGACCCAAGGTTAACTGAGATCTACGATGAACTTATCACAAAGCGCAACTATAAAATGGCGAAAACGATCCAAGGCTATCTGAAAACCCGAAAAAACTATTTTGTTGTTGTCGGGGCTGGGCATGTCATCGGTGAAGAGGGGATCGTCGGTCTGTTGGAAAAACGGGGATACAAGGTCGTGCAAAAATAGCCAGACAAATAGCCATAAAAACTAAAAATATGGGATGATGTTTTTTGTTGGATTTCAGAAAGATTTCAGGCTAATACCTATACATTCAACAGTAAAGCTCAGAAAGATCTCGCTGATGCCTGGGAAAAGTCCGAAGCAGAGTTTGGCTCCAACAAATAGAATGGCTTACAACAGCTTCAACTCAGACCGCCCAACCCGCCGCTCGCCCCTATTGAGACGATTCCAATGAGAAAAAGGAAAATTATATGCAAAAGACGTTGATCGGTTTTGCACTTTTTCTGACTCTCAACTCATTTTCCGAAGTATGGGCCGAAGGCTTTGATGTTGGCGTGGGGTTTGCATTTGTAGATCCCGGTGCATCGGAGGGATCTGACAGGGGCTTTGATATAGAGCTCGGTTATGAGTTGCCTGAAATAAATAAATGGAACTTTGGTGCACAGTTGCATTTGATCAATGGCTTGACATCAAAGAGTGACGTAGAGGAGGAGAGAGCATATGGCTTTGGTGACAGCAATATTATGGCCTTTGACTCGCATGCACTTTATCTTACTGCGCGCCCGGAGGATTGGTGGGTCCAGTTCAATGCGGGCCTTGTCCATGCTAATTATTATACCGTTGAAAAAGATGTGAGCAGTACAGGGGTAGCTGTGGGGATCGGAATTATGGTAGGTTCTGAAGACTTTCGACTGCACATGCTCGACGTTCATAGATACCAAATTGGCGGAGACAGCTTTTATATCTATTCATTCTCGATATTTTTGGTGCCGGGTGCATTGTAGTTCGAATCATAGGTCCAAGCCGGTTAAAAACGGCATCAGTAGAGACTACCTTGTCGTCGTCGGAGCAGGGCATGTCGCGGGCAAAGAGGGTATAGTTGAGTTGTTACATAAACGCGGGTATAACGTAGTACAGAAATAGTCAGACAAATTACAGGGGAGAAAGACAGATGGCAAAAAAAATTATTTTCATTCACGGAAGATCGATCAAGCCGCTTGAAAGCGATCTTCAAGAGCTGTGGTATGCAGCTGTCAGGCATGGACTTCAAAGAGACTTCGGTGTTGCCGGAGTCGCCAAGTTTGAATCCATAAAAAAAGAGTTTGTCTATTATGGCAAACTCTCTAATGATTTTTTGCATGAAAAGACCGGGGTTGAAATTCCTGACGATATTGAGAGCAGACAAGAAGCTTTTGAGACTTTAAAAAGGTATCGAAGATCAGATTTTAATAAGACGACCTATAAAAAACTTGCCAAAAACAGCTTTCTAAAAGAGGCCTTGGCAGATACCTTCTCAGGAGCTTTAAGCTTAGTTCGTGCCGGAACACCCCTGATCTCTGTTGTTGCTCCCGATATGGCGCACTACTGGAATCAGGAGACCTATTTTGGCAGTGATGTACGTCTTAAATTGACAGATGTCTTGAAAGATACCTTTGATAATTATGATGAGATCATGCTGGTCTCCCACAGTCTAGGAACGATCGTCAGTTACGATAATCTTTGGAAATTCTCCCATTACGGTGAATACAGACGTGATTACGGCGCCGATAAAAAGATAGACCTGTTTGTGACGATGGGTTCCCCTTTGGGTGATGAAAATGCGAAACAGCACTTAAAGGGAAAAGAGAGCACTGGAAGACTAAAGTACCCGCATAATATAAGAAGATGGGTCAATATAGCAGCTGAAGACGACTATGTGTCGCACGATAGCCGACTCAAAAATGATTTTAGAGAGATGTACAACTTAGGACTTCTCGACGAGCCTATTAAAGATATCTACCCTGTCTATAACTTAACGGTTCGAAACGAGAGCCCAAACCCTCACTCGGCAATAGGCTATCTGGTCAATCCGAAATTTATAGATCTGTTGTCAGAGTGGATGAACGGGTAATGAGCTTATAGATGAACATAAGCCTTTTTGGAGACGTGTTCTGTAGATATTCCTGTGTGTGAGCTGATGGTGAACCTACGGGTGAATACCGTTTTGACTCTAGCGGTGCGAATAAAGCTCTGACTGAGATTGCTAAGCTTCAAGGGTTTTATAGTGAGAAAGTGCAATTGAGTGGTGAACTGGACCTTAAGGCTATCGCATTGAAGCGATATGAAAAAAGAAATTAGTTTAGAGTACTGGTTTGCGGTACCAGCGGTCACACGTTCGAATCGTGTCGGGCGCACCATTAAAACTTCAAGATTATTTCCTCGCACAAAACAAGGGTACCGCTCGCGAAGCGATGTTTCTTTAGTACAATTCTTACAAATGTCAAAACATTTTTCTTAGTATTCAACAAATATGTTATTTGTCATACCCATTTTGATCTACCTAACGTAAGTTATTTCATAAAGTATAAGAGAACACCCTGCACAACAGTATCTGCGATCACGGTACTGTTTTCTTTCCATTTTCTTCATTTCTATTTTCATTTTTTTGGCTCGTTTTTGACCCATCGTGTACAGTCATACTAATCTACACTATCAGACCATTCCAAGCCATGCAGTCTTCTTGCTCGAGCCACATTTACATTTACTCGCACCAAGCTATTGAATAATGACTAAAGCACTATTTAAAGGAAAGCTATATTGAAAATCGGATATAACATGCTCTGCAAAAGTCTAAAAAACACTCAAAGGAAAATCATGAAATATATTGTATTGCTATTCATCACCCAAGCGCTCTTATTGGCTTTAGGGAATGAAGGAGAAGAAGCTTTCAAGCAAGGCATAGATGCAAATAAACAAAAAAATTCAAAACAAGCACTTGAGCTATTCAACAAATCATGTGATCTGGGTAATGCTAATGGATGTTTTGCTCTTGGTGCAATACACATCAAAGAACAAGGAGTTGGTAAAGACGATACCGCTGCTAAGAAATTTTTTAACAAATCATGTGATCTGGGTAATGCTCATGGATGTTTTGCCCTTGCTACAATATACATCAAAAAACAAGGAGCTAGTGAAGACTATGCTACCGGTATGAATTTACTTAATAAATCATGTGATCTTGGTAATGCTCATGGATGTTACACCCTTGGTGTAATGTACGATAGAGGAAAAGAAACTCCTCAAAACTATGCCGCTGCTGAAAAATTGTATAGAAAAGCATGTAGTCTTGGCGATAGCAAAGGTTGTTTTACTCTTGGATCAATGTATTACCACGGAAAAGGTGTTGATCGAAGCTTTGATATTGCTAAAGAAATGTATGAAAAAGCATGTAATCTTGGCTTTGGAGAAGGATGCTACAATCTTGGTGTAATGCATAAGAATGGAGATGGTGTCCAAAAAGACATTTATGCTGCTAAAGACCTGTACAGCAAAGCATGTAAACTTGGTGATGAAAATGGATGTAAACAATATATTGGTTTAGGTGTAAAAGGGTTTTAACTCTATCAATAGCACTTACTTCACGTCTGCTTATGAACTTGGAGCTGATGAAGAGTGGTTTTCCTCCAGCTGTATTGAAAGTTGAAGATAGACTAGCTTACTGTAAAGCACTAGATCTTGCACATACAACCAGGTGACTATGAGCCTTTTATAAAGATTATTTGTAATATTGTTGAGAAAAGTTTTGAGCCATATTTTTATGCATTAGGACTATAACTGCTTAACGTTGTACGCACACGTTTGAACCGTGTCGGGCGCACTATTTATTGTCACCGTACGCTAGTTCAAAACTATGCACTTTTAGTGCAAGGCTTTAGCTGCTACACATCTCTAAATAAATAGTCATTCTGAACTTGATTCAGAATCCAGCTCTTTATGACAATTTTATTGTCATCTGCATCTTTGATGCAGTGGATCCCAAATCAAGTTTGGGATGACAATCTAAACAAAGTGGACTTTAGTCCACAATTACAACCTATGGACTTTCAGTCCATAGTGGTTGAGTTTCAAGAATAATCATCCACACAAAATTAGTTACACGCTTTACAAAGCAAAAATTCCTTTGAAATCAGTGTCTGTGTACAGGGTGCTGTTTCTTTCAACTTGTTCCACGAAACTTTTATCTTTGACCTTTCTACCTCTAAGTTATTATAAAAGCTCTTTTTTAAGTGCTTGCAGCATCGCTTTATAGGTATGTCTTTTCAAGATGTACTCTTTGGTGCTTAGAAGGGTTTCAAACATGATCTTCCAGAGTGTTGAGAAATTTGAATCACTTCTCAAGTCGCACAGTTTGGTCTGCATGGTCAGTTCGAGCTCACTTAAAGCTTTGGCATGATGGACGTAGGCTTTTAAGATCTCGTAGCTGATCCCGGCACCTTGAAACTCCTGTACCAACGTGATGATGGAAGCCTCTTTTTGTGTATAGTCATTGTCATTTGTAGGCAAGATGATCCCATCATTGAGTAGCTGTTCTAAAAGGGCTTTGTCGATCTTAAACGTCTCTATAAAAGCTTGTTTTGTAAAGTGTTTTGTAGAAGGGTCAATGGCACTTAGGGTGTTCATTAGGGGCTCTAACATACTAAAGGAGCTAGAGAAAGATTGGTTTTTGTTTTGAATGGCATAACGAATCTTTTCATTTGAACTACCGATCTCTTCTTGCATGTAGCGTATATACTTTATGAGTTCGATGTGCTCTTGGGAGTAGCGATGCACATTAGACTTGAGTTTGGTCGCTTCAGGCAGCAGACCTTCTCTTATGTAGTATAAGATAGTGGACTTGGGTATCTTTGTTTCTGCAATGACTTCTGACATCTTATACTGCATCTTTTTCCTTATTATAGTAATGTCATATATTTAGTTCTGTTTCAAGTAGTATAGCTTATAATTTAAAACGTAAAGTTCTACTTAACGTTTTTAAAGGAAAGATATGAATAAAGTGATATTGATGATGTTTTTGACACTGGGACTACTTCATGCTCAAGAATACAAGGTGGTATTTGACTGTAGTTCTAGTGATGCCCATTACATCAAGAGTCGGATGTGGTTGGTAGGTAAGACCATTGACATGATTGAAAAACGTGGAGATAAAGTCGATGTTGCGTTAACACTTCATGGTGGTTGTGTTCCTGTGGTCTCAGAAGACTATGACATGCTGGTTGCAGATGAAGATGTAGCTGAGATACAAAAAGCACAAGCCTACCTTGTGGGACTTTCTCAACGTGACAATGTAAAGATCATCGCCTGTGAGATGTCTTTAGTCAGTAATGCTATAGAGAAAAAAGAGGTCTTAAAGTTTGTGACGATAACCCCAAATAGCTTTTTAGACACCATCGCTTATCAAAACAGTGGCTACGCAATTATGACGTTTAAATAGTGTCTAGAGTTTGTATCTATTGTCAGAATAGGTGCTACCTTAACCCCATCAAATATTAGCGATTATCAGTCAAAAAGAAAATACGTGAATGCAATATGCTGTGTTAAAGAAGCATATCATATAATCCAAAAAAGGATGACGGTAGAGAATACTATGTTATTATATTTCCAAGGATTGTATTATGAGTATCTTCGCTTTACAATCACCGGCAGGTGGCTTTTTAGATGAAGACATGCAACACTTTAATAAAACCTTTGATGACTGGTGTGTACAGTTTGATGATTACGAAGATGCTAACCTTATCGCTGAGAGTTTAAATGAGCGAAAGAGTGTTGAGATCATTGAGATCACACCGTTGAGCTATCCAAAATATTTTTTCCATAATCTTCAAGGTAATATTCATGCAACGCGCAAATGACCTTGTCGTATTTTTCAAAAATTCAGACAATACACGAGTCCATCAAAATGTATTTTATAGACTGGTGTCAATTCCATCATCAATTAAAATTCAGAATTAGTGTCGCAGTTTTTCCCCATACAACCTATTCCAAGATGTCTTACAAAAGACCCGAATTCGGCACAAATTCGACCCGCTGTTTTTCATCAAAGTCAAGAAGCTATAGGAAACCATCGGCAGCTGAGAACTTATCCATATGATTGCGGTACCAGCGGTCGGGCGTTCGAACGCTGCTGGCACGCCATTACCTTTCAAGATTATTTCCTCGCACAAAACAAGGGTACCGCTCGCGTAGCGATGTTTCTTTAGTACAATTCTTACAAATTTTAAAACACTTTTCTTAGTATTAAACAGATATGTAATTTGTCATACCGATCTTGATCTACCTACTGTAAGTTATTTCATAAAGTACAAGAGAATACACTACAAAACAGTATCTGCGATCGCGGTGCTGTTGCTTTTCCTCTTAATTTTTTCTACTCCTTAAATCCTTGTCATTTTTTCATTTTATTTTTTAAACAACGAATCTCCTATCCAGCGGACTAATCCCTACAAACATAAGCCTCATCATACTTTCTAACCATTTGTAAAACCCGGTGAGCCGAATATGTGCCTGACTACGTTTCGGCTAAACAAATCAAAAAAACAGTTGTAAGGTAGTAACATAACTCTAGAATATATAAGCATGAAAGTGAGCATAAAAGGGTGATGCGTCTTACTAACAACACCATGATCTTCTACTGGAGAGTAGTGAAAGAGTCCATCATCAAATATTTTGAGAAAGATATGCTGGACTACGCTGCGGCGCTATCGTACTACATGCTCTTCTCCCTGCCGTCCATGTTGATTGTGATTCTCTGGAGTACGGCACAATTTTACAGTGAGGCAGCGGTGCGACAGGCGATCCTCATCAGGATCAGTTCTCGGATGGGTGAACAAGAGGCGGAGCAAATAATGGCTACACTTGACAGGTTGCACATTTCTGAGCCTTCTTGGTGGGCCAGCATGGCAGGATTAGCTGTACTGCTGTTTTTTGCCACCAGCCTGTTTAATGGAATGCGAACGGCGTTAAACCAAGTCATTCAGGTCAAACCCACTGTCTCAACCCTTTGGGGGCTCATTCGAATTCGCTTTATAGCGTTCGCCCTGCTGGCCATTCTCTCTCTCTTTTTACTTTTCTCTATCTTTCTCAATACAATCATGACCGGGGTGGGCAGTTATCTGGTACCGAGGTTCGGTGAGGTGGCTACCTATATGATGGCATTTAATGCCTTTCTTTTGGACCTGGGCTCTACTGCTGTGTTATTTGCCCTCTATTTTCGCTATCTGCCGGACGCAAAGTTACGATGGAAGGATGTCTGGTTGGGTGCGTTGCTGACTGCAGGCATGTTCCTAATGGGCAAAAACCTGTTAAACCTGTTTGTCAGCAGCAGTGAGGCCACTGACCTTTATGCTGCTGCCGGCAGTGTCCTGGTGCTGTTGCTCTGGGTCTATTACGCTATGGCGATCATCCTTTTCGGGGCTACATTTACATTTACCCGCGCCAAGCTACTGAACAATGAGCAGGCGCTTTAATGCAGGTCGATTACACTGTTGAGTAACTGAATTAAATAGCGGGTATTTAATATTACTTTTTAAATGAAAGTTATATGATTGAATATAAGACGTTGAACAAGGAGTATTTATGGAAACAGAACTATCAAGACGGGATTTTTTTCAGAACGCAGCCGCATTAGCGGTTGCTGGAGTGGCTACGACTTCGGCAGTGGCAGCAGAGACGCCAAAGGCTAAAACGGCAGCAGGTAAAATGAGCGTTGCTCCTGGCACCGGAAATGTAAAAGCAACGACATTAAAAAACACAAAACTGAGTACGGTACCATTGAATTGGAAAGAGGTCTATTACACGAACTGTCCTCTTGTCTCCGCAAGCAATGTTGACCAGGAGTTGGGATGGACTAAAGAAGAGTATAAGAAGATCGGCGTAAAGTATCAATTCTTGCGTGCTGAACGCGAAAACGACTGGTATCCACACTACATCCATAACCTCGATAATGTTATTCGATTTGGTGGATTATTCCCTCCTATCCATGCTCATGCAGATATGCGTAGAACCAAGCTACTTGGAGTAACGCATACTTATGAGGGTGGTGTGATGATGGTGCGTGCAAGAGACGACATTTACAATATGAGCGATCTTAAAGGTAAAAAGATCGGTCTCTCAAAAAGTATGAATCAGATCAAAACTGACTGGTGGCGTATCCAAGAAGAACAGGGAATCGAGTTAATGCTTAGAAAAAATGGCATGACCCGTGCTGATGTCGAGATCGTGGAGTTCCCATACGCTGACGACTGGTACAATAAGCCTGAAATGTTGGACCCTATGGAAAACGCGTCTGAGTTGTGGCTTAAGCG
>JBATWM010000074.1:0-1520 GCA_049672605.1 Sulfurimonadaceae bacterium | reverse complement strand
GCATTTTCCTTTGAAGAGCTGCGCGCCAATCCGCGCAGCGATCTTGACCATGAACATGATGATGAGGATCACGCCTGTTCGCATGACCATGATGACGAAGCACATGTGAAAGAGCACTCCAAAATGGGTGAAGTGCTTGAAGACTGTGCCTATATCGTCGTCAAGCGTGCCTGTAAAAACACCGCGGCCGCGATGGCAAACTATGGTGTCGGCATTGTCAAATACAACGGAGAATCCACCAAAGCCGACGCCATCCTTTCTGGTGTCTCCGCACAGTTGGTATAGTCGTGGCCGATAAGAGCATTCTCCCCTTTATAACACCCTTTCAGAGTGTCGTCATCGGCACGATCAGCGAAGAGGGTCTTCCCTTCTCTTCATACGCCCCCTTTCTCCACCGCGATCACCGATTCTATATCTTTATAAGCGATATTGCCAAACATGCCCAAAACCTCAAACGCGAAAAGAGAGCATCGCTCTTTTTCATCGAAGATGAGTCTAAAACCGACAACATCCTTGCCCGTAAACGGATCTCGCTTCAATGCACATCAACGCTGATCCCAAGAGACAGCAGTGCATTCACACCGATAATGGCGTATTTTGGTGAGAAGTTCGGCGAAGAGATGGTTGGGATGTTAATGAAGATGAACGATTTCAACCTCTACCAGCTCGCTACAATTGCCGGCGAAGCGACCTTTGGTTTCGGCGAAGCCTACCGTGTCGGCGGCGAAAACGGAGAGATGCTTTTGCCGCGTCAAGGCGGAAGCGGACACAAATAGGCTCCTATCTGATTGAGCTTTGTCTTCTTGATTTCACATTTTTCATGTTTGTACTTTTTTAATTACTTCATATCACTAGTTATGCTACTTTTTTCTTTGCGTGCACAAAGAAAAACCTAGCAGAAAAAAGAAAGTGCAATACCCTTCGGCACTATAAACGATTCATACGAACAAATGTATTGACTTCCGGGCTAATTGGCGGTTAGACGCCAATATTTGTTTGAACCCCAATCAATTAAACTTCTTCGACACCAAGACTAACTGTCACCTATCAATCCAAACGGGGATTAAAACGAAGTTTTAACGTTAATAAATGCGTTACCGCTTGATCTTTATCGTGGCATCTGCAAAGCTGACTGGAGGGAGAGAGTGACCGTTAAAAAAATCACTTTGTCTGAACGTAGCGAGTTAGGGATTTTTAGGGAGTGAACGAGTGGAAGGAAGGTACTCGACAGCTGTCGAGCTTGAAGCCGTCATGAGAGCTTTTTGGTTTCGTTTTTTGCGGAGAAAAAAGGAAAGAGTGTAGTCAATAAAGTTTGATTAACAATAAAAACCAAAGAGTCAAAAAAGTTGTAGATTTCTGCCACTCACAATGACAATAGTATGACGACTATTAATGCTTAGTGTTATGCCTTCAATTTACTTAATGACGGCGAAAACGCCTTGGTACTGACCTGAACACGCTCACCGATAACAAAAGATGCAGCCTCATCAGCATCCAGTACCACCTCAACGATCTGCTGC
>JBATWM010000073.1:0-23560 GCA_049672605.1 Sulfurimonadaceae bacterium | reverse complement strand
ATCCAAAAACAGAAGCTGGAGCTTGTTCTAAAGGGTGTCGTTTTAGACATGATCAGGCAAATGATGAACAAACTAATCATGACAGAGCGATTGAACAATGTGCCGATAAATATGGTCGTTCAGATAGATTGTGGTGGGCCTGTAAAGAAGCTGTAGATACATTTTAAAAAAGTCAGGTTAATCCTAGCCGAAGAGAGGCTTTACATATGGACGCCGTGGTAAAAATAGTACCCAAGACCAAGCGTAAAGAGGGTGTTACCGTAAAGTGCGTGTTCAATGGCGGTGAGCATGGTCGAGCGGGTCTTTAGGTAGGTCTGTGCGAACAAAATGCCCCCGATAAAGGTGAAAATGACGGCGATCCAGTTTCCAAAGACAACGTGCATATAGGCAAATAGAAGGGCATTGACCATGATGAGAGAGAATAGACGGCCTTTGAACAGTTTTTCATAGCGGTGAAAGAAGAAGCTCCGAAACAAGATCTCCTGGGTATAGGCCGATAGAAGCGGGTAAAGAAGGAAGACTTCAAGCCATAAAAAGGGATTGGTCTTTAGCAGTGACAAAAAGAGCATCGGCTCATAAACAAGAATGTAAAACGTTATGGCTGCGGAAAGTGCTATTACCGAGGGTGACCTTCGAGATGACATACGTGATAGTTGGCATTCTCCAGCAAATAAAAGACAATTAAATAAGCTGATAGATATTTTAAGAGATTTACATCATGCCAGAGATGACATAGAATTCATAAATATTTCTGGAGATATACATATCTCAAATGCTTTTACTTTTCAGCCTAAAGGCTTTAAAAAACCTATTTTACAAGTGACTTCATCGGCATTAACCAACAATCCGCCAAAAGAGGAAGGTCTTTTAAATATAATAAGTGTTGATGGACTACTGAGCTACAATGCAAAATCTAGTGATTTGGGAGAGATGAATAGATTATGGCACGAAGGAAAAATGCAGAACTTTTTAACAATAGATGCAGATATTAATGCGATTAAACTACATTTACATGTTTATAACCCAGATAATATTAGCTCACAAGTCAATGACAAGGTTTTAACTATACGACCTAACCAAGGGTATACCTTAGAATAGTTTTCTCTTTTTTAATATACAGTTTTTCTTTCATGTTGATAGAGAAGTGTATTTTGTTGCTAGTAGTATGTTGATATAAAATATAGATCTCTTTCTTTTCTACTATAATTGCATCTATATTTACAAAAAGGAAGTGCCATGTGCGACTTCAACAACTTAGATGATGCAGCCAAAACGGCGTATCACAAACAACTCACTAAATGTGCTGACTCTTTTGGCGGTGCTAACTTTTTTCTTCAGCTACTTGAGGCCATCCGAAAGGTTAAACCGCATCCATTGACGGCTAAGCACTGTGAGTTTAAATTTTCACGCGGCATTGTCAAGTGGGAGAAGGTGATCTTTAATGACAAGTTCACCCTGCTTGCGAGTGTGCGTGTGAATGAGAATGAAGATGGCAACCTTCTGCCTGCAGAAGATGACAAGTCATACAAAAAGGTACTGAACCTTCTTCGTACACTTCAGCCTATTGAGTTTGTGGTCACGCCTAAAAACCAAAAAGACGGTGACGGATTTACATTTCATCCGTTTGATATCGTCAATAAAAATACGACACGTATCAACCCTGTTTTTGATGCACTCTTTTTCTGTTCGGTAGACACCATCAAAAAAGTACTTAGCTACACACCAAAAGCCTCATAATGGACGGTCAGCTGCGTAAGAACATCATCAGCGGCAAACGTGTTGCCATTGTCCTCAAACAAGATCAAGAGACAGGTCTGTTGACTGACGGTGTTGTTCGTGACATCCTGACCAAGTCGGCTTCTCACCCACACGGCATCAAAGTCCGTCTTATGAGCGGTGAAGTGGGACGGGTTAAAGAGGTCTATTAGATTTAAAGTCAAGATTGAATATAATCGCGTCAATTAATAATTTATATATTAGGAGCATGTCATGGGTAGAGCCTTTGAATACCGTAAAGCGGCAAAAGAGAAACGCTGGGGAAACATGTCACGTGTTTTTCCAAAACTAGCAAAAGCGATCGAAAAAGCAGCTAAAGAGGGTGGCGGCGAGCCTGACATGAACCCAAAACTTCGTACGGCGATCTTGAATGCCAAAGCGGAGAATATGCCTAAAGACAACATCACCGCTGCGATCAAACGTGCCTTGGGTAAAGATGCTAAAGATATGCTTGAGGTGACGTTTGAAGGGAAGGGGCCTAATGGGTCTTTGATCTTTGTAGAGTGCCTTACAGACAACAACACACGTTCTGTAGCCAACATTAAAAACATCATCAACAAAAACGGCGGTGAGATGCTTAACAACGGCGCACTTGACTTTATGTTCTCTCGCAAAGCGATCTTTGAGTTTGAACTGCCTGAAGGTATGGACATTGAAGAGTTAGAGATGGAGCTTATCGATGCCGGACTTGAAGAGATCGAAGAAGAAGAGGGTGTCTGTATTGCCCATGCTGACTTTACTGACTTTGGAAACATGACACATAAGTTTGAAGAGTTAGGCATTGAGCTTAAAAAAGCGACTTTAGAGCGCATCGCAAACACGCCGATCTCTCTGGATGAAACGCAGATGGAAGCACTTCAACCGATGTTAGACAAGTTGGATGAAGACGAAGATGTACAGGCAGTGTATACCAACGTCGAGTAAAAGTTCCAGCTTCGGCGCAGGGCCCAGCCCCTTGGCTGTCTTGCACAAAAGTTTGCCTCTCTACGCACACTAGTGCGCTATCGGACAAACATTTTGCACAATCTGCACCAAAACAAGGGTACCGCTCGCGCAGCGATGTTTCCTCGAAATCTGAAACTTTTACAGGTTTAGTTTGGTTGAAGGTGGGCTTCGCCACCTTTCTTAACACGTAACACGTAACACGTAACACGTAACACGTAACACGTAACACTTAACACTTCATTTTAGTAATCAAAACTCGCACTGCTGCTTCTACTCTCCAACATCAAAAGACGACACGATTTTTCTAAAATGGCCAACTGCTTTGCCATCTCATGCAGGTTTCGGTTGTAGGCATAGACACCGTACCCTCGAACAACCATGAGGTTCGTCTTGTTATCAAGAAAATATTTTGGAATCTCAGTGACGGCGCGGTCGTACCAGTCATCAAAGTTTTTAGGATCATAGATCGTAATTGAACCCAGCTCCTGGTTACCAAAATAGTCTTTTGGATTGATGAGGTTGTGCTCAAGCGAGTAAGCGGTGGTGAAAGGCGGCATAGAGAAGGTGATGAACTTGGCATCGGTGATCTTTTTATAGATCCCTTTGTGGATCCCTGCATCAACGCTGGCATCATTCCAGCGGTAATCTTTGTCAAAATAGAGTTCTAAAAGATGCTCATCATCAATGGCGTCAAAGATGGCTTCGTTAGTGTTGATGACAAAACGGTTGCTCTCTGTTTTGGCAGAGAGCGCCCCGTGATAGATCCCGTAAAAGTCTTTACGAAACATAGAGAGGGCAAAAGAGGATAGTTGTTTGTTTAAACGTTGCTTATTCATAAAAATGATTGTAGCATATTATAGGTCTAGCTTCAGCACACCTTGCAGAAAAGTCTGCCTCTCCACGTACATGAGTACGCTATCGGGCAGACTTTTGCACAATCTGTACCTATAATAATTAGTAGTTATTGAGGGTAATGTGAGTCACCTTTAGAGGTGACTCAATTTTGTGAAAGGGTTACTTTAACTCGCCGTTACCGTACTCTTCAAAAAGGTACTCAGTAACGATGTCGGCATCTGCATCGGTGATCGGTGCTTTAAAGTGAACGACCATCTTGTCCACTTTCTTACGCCAAGCCTCTTTAGACTGACGACCCTGGTTTGTCACGTAACCAAACGAGTGGCACGTCAGACAATTTGCATTGACGGCGTCAAAACCTTTGCCCATTTTTACTTCAAAAGGGATGTACGGGACTTCGATGTCACCTTCGACCTGTGCAAAAAGCGGTGCCATTGTTAGTGCTGCTAGTAATAAAATCTTTTTCATCATCTCTCCTTAAACCACATCTACAGTAACGACATCAATACCGTTAAACTTGTAACCGCCGTGGTTCCATTTAATATCTTTTGCCAATGGCTGCTCTTGTCCGATCTTGTTGATCGCTTTGGCCATGATCGTCATCTTTCCATACTTCATCGGCTTGATCGCGAGTGAGAATCCTCTATAGGCGTAACGACCGGCTTCACCGCTGTCAAGTTTAGCTGATTTCCATGTCTTACCGTTATCGATAGAGATCTTGACATCACGGATACCGTGACCATCATCAAAGGCAACACCACGCACAACAACATGTGACTTGGTTTGAAGTACCGTACCGTTTTCAGGGTAACCGATAATAGACTTGATATTCATCTTAGTAATCGGTTTTGTCTTTTTAAACTTCTCTTCCGGTGTCTCACACTCACACTCATTGTCAGGAACACGGTAAGCGACATCCATAAAGAAGAGTTTTTTATACTTGTTCGTTACGGTGATGTTGCTAAGCATCTTGACCCAGCTGTCAGAGTAGTGACCCGGGATGACAAGACGAAGCGGATAACCGTTCAGGTATGGAAGGTCTTCACCGTTCATCTCATACGCCAAGATAACGTGGTCATCTAACTCATCAAGGTGCATTTCACGCACAAAGTTCGGTGTCTCATAATATGCAGCCGTCTCTTTGCCGTTAAAACCGATCCACTCAGCATCTTTTTTAAGACCGGCCTGGTCAAGAAGATCGCCCAAACGTACCCCTTTCCACTTCGCACAGCCCATTGCACCGTGGCCCCACTGGATCCCGCCTGCAGTAGGTTTGAATGCTGAACGGCTGTTACCGCCACACTGCAGTACAGCGGTGACTTCGACCTGCTCAAAGTTAGCCGGGTCTTTCAAGAAGTCAAGAGAGATGTTGAGCTCTTTATTAACAAGACCATCGATCTTGATGTTGTAGTTTTTAGGATCGATGTGTGTCGGAATGTCCGGCATGTGCCAACGTACAAAAAATGCATCATTAGGTGTGATCGCATTAGCAAATGTAGAACGTGGTGACTCTAAAAGAGGCGGACGATCAGAGTAGGTGATCATTGGGCGCTTTTCTGGAAAAGCGATGGTAGAAATCTTACGATTGTCAATAGGCTGTCCTGTGACGCCGGCTTCTAGAGAAGTGGCCATCGCAGCGGCAGCGCCGGCGAGTGAAGTCTTAAAAAAGTCTCTACGTTTCATGCGGAACCTTTGGACTAATAGATAGTAAATGCTATAGATTAGTGGCTGTTTTATTTAAATTATTAGGCATTTTATCACAGTTATAAGGGGATGCAAAATAAAAAATTAGTGATATAATAAACAATATAATTGAATGTACTGAAATCATATGCACAAAAATAATGAATAAAGGATGGCGATGTACTCATTTAAACAGTTGGAACTTTTTATCTCTTTGGCCCGAACAGAGCGGGTTGTCGATACGGCTAAAGAGTATGAGATGAGCCAGTCTGCCGTTTCAATGTCAATACGTGAGTTGGAAAAAGAGTTGCGTGAGCAGCTTTTTGACCGTATCGGTAAAAAACTGATCTTGAATGACAGGGGACATCTTCTGTTGGAACGGTGTAAAACACATGTTGAAGGGCTTAAAGAGGTCTATGCCAACTTTAATGCCTCGCAACTGATGGGAGAACTGCGTATCACCGCGAGTGTGACCATTGCCGACTATCTGATGCCGTATCTTTTAAATGACTATCTTGGGGCGTATGAGGGCTTGAGTGTTAAACTGAAAAGTGCCAACACCTCTGATGTTATCAAGCAGGTTAAAAGCGGGGAGTGTGACCTTGGATTTGTAGAGGGTGATTTTCTTGACGGTGCTATCGAGAGTAATGTCTTGATGCAAGATGAGTTGGTGGTAGTGAGCCGTGATGCCGCGTTACAAAACAAAGGGCCTCTCTTTATAGACCAGCTTCTGCATAAAAAGTGGATTTTGCGTGAGGAAGGTTCGGGAACCCGCTCGGTCTTTTTAAATGCCATTACCCCTCTCGATAGGGAGATCAATATCTTTATGGAGTTTGAAAACACCGAAGCTATTAAGAACTTCCTTTTGAGTGATGATGCTTATATTTCAGCACTGCCTCGGATCTGTGTGGCAAATGAACTCAGAGAGGGAAAACTTTTTGAGGTCACAGTGAAGAATATGGTATTTGAGCGGGACTTTGTCTTAGTCAAACGTAAGGATCGTACTGAGTCGGCGTTGATGAAGCATTTTAAAGATTTTGTGATGCAACGGTTTGCGTAGTTTTAACCTTTTAACCTTGGGTTTGTCTCTATTGTTTGAACTTTTATTGACTTCTCTCTTTCCTTTTTTCTCCGCAAAAAACGAAACCAAAAAGCTCTCGTGACGGCTTCGCGGTCGGTGGCTACCGACTACTTTCCTTTCAGTCGTTCTCTCGCTAAAAACGACAAAACTCGCTATGCTCAAACAATGCCGTTTTTTTAACGCTCCTTCTCTCCTTGCAGTCAACGCTGTAGATGCCACGAAAAAAAGCAAAGCGGTAACGCATCTATTTTAAAGTTAAAACTTCGTTTTAATCCCTGTTTGTATTTTCAACAGATTTGTATTTTATTGTGTCGAAGAAGTTTTATATTCCATTGCGTCAAGAGCTTAATTTTGGCAGTAGTGCTAAAATGTACGAAGGTTTAAAGCTACAGTTTTCAACAGTGAATAGTGGCCGGAGGGTATTGTCCTTTTCTTTTTTGGTTACTTCTTCTTTTGGACACGCAAAAGAAAAAAGTAACGTACTAACTATCAAAAGACATTTAATAAAAAGTAAAAACGTCTAAAAAACCCAAAATGAAAAAGAAAAAATAGAAACAAAATCCCATAATATTTTGTTTCCCAAAATATTAAGCACCCATACAGTAAAATAAGCCCAATAATAAAGAAGGTTGAACTTTGTCAGAAATCCCGCATATTCCCGTACTTTACCGCGAAGTCATCGAAGCCTTTGACGGCATTGACGAGGGCATCATTGTTGACTGTACGATGGGTTATGGCGGGCACAGTTCGATGCTTTTGGAAGCCAATGAAAACATCACCCTGATCGGAATAGACCAGGATCAGACAGCGATAGACTTCTCTACGAAACGGCTCGCTCCTTTTGGTGATCGTGCCAAGATAAAAAAAGGGCGTTTTTCAGATGTCATAAAGATCATCATTGCTGAAGAGGGCAGTGAAAACATTAGAGGGATATTGGCAGACATCGGTGTCTCATCACTTCAACTAGACCAAAAAGATCGCGGATTCTCGTATGAGAGTGAGACACTTGACATGCGGATGGATAGAGGTGCGCCTTTGAGTGCGGCTGAGGTTGTGAATGGTTACTCCCAAAAAGAGTTGGAATACATCTTGCGTGAGTACGGTGAGATTAGAAATGCGGCTCAAATCGCTTCTGAGATTGTTAAACACCGTCCATTTACCTCGGCAAAAGAGCTTAGCGATGTGGTCAAGCCTTTTGGACCTCGTGGCAAAAAGATCCATCCGGCTACCTTGGTGATGCAGGCTATTCGCATTGCAGTCAATGATGAACTGGGTGAACTTTCACGTCTTTTAGATGCTATTGGCGAGGCTGACCTGCCTAATGCCCGCATTGGGATCATCTCTTTTCACTCGCTCGAAG
This sequence comes from Sulfurimonadaceae bacterium, assembly GCA_049672605.1. GTDB lineage: Bacteria > Campylobacterota > Campylobacteria > Campylobacterales > Sulfurimonadaceae > Sulfonitrofixus. The sequence continues at coordinate 15,860 of JBATWM010000073.1, read as the reverse complement.
ACCGTATGGTCAAACAGCGTTTTTCACAGTGGAAAAAGTCGTGTATCTGCCCTCCGGAAGTGATGCGATGCACCTGTGGCAATAACCATGTAAAAGGAAAGATCATTACCAAAAAACCATTGACAGCGCAGAAAGATGAGTTAAAAGAGAATGTTCGAAGCCGAAGTGCCAAACTGCGTGTCTTTGAGATGGGGGCGTAATGAACGAAAAAGATCTCATACTCAATGAAGTTAAAGAACTTCAGAGTGAAGAGAACAAGATGGGATGGCGTTTTCTCTTTATGACCCTGCTTATTCTTGCTATTGCCTGGCTGCTGCTGTTTCCAAAGATCTATCTGCAGTCACAGGTCTATTATAAAAGCCGTGACATTGCTGTTCTGACGGGTGAGTATAATGCCTTAAAAGAGGAAAACCGTATTTTGAAGACAAAGGTTGAATCGATCCGTTTTAAAAACCAGGTCCTTGATACCATGTTTGATGATTAAGGGATAAGATGATCCGTCGCGTCATTGAATTTGCTATTGACAAACCGCTGCTGAACCATATTTTGCTGCTTTTTATCGTTCTGCTCTCTATTTTTGCCTATATCAACATACCAAAAGAGATCTTTCCGCCGATCCAGATGGACAAGATCTCGATCAACGGCGGTTATACAGGGACAAGTGCCAACATACTCGACAAGATGGTCGTCAATACCATCGAAGATGATCTTAAAAATATAAACGAGCTCGATACCGTCAAGACCACGATCAAAAACGGCACTTTCGCTATCATGGCCGACATCAAACCCGGTTCTGACAACATTCGAGTCTTGCAGGATGTTAAAGACATTATCGCCCAGACCAAGCGCGACCTGCCGGCAGATATGAATGAACCTATTGCCAAGATCCATATTGAGACCATACCGCTTGTTCTAGTCGCTATTGCAGGGGATGTTGAAACCAAGGAACTTATAGCGCGTGCTGAGGAGCTTAAAAGCTCCCTTTCGCAGTTCAAGGAACTTAGCGAGATCTCCATTCGCGGTGATGCGGATGAAGAGCTGCTTTTACGGATGAATGAGGATAAGATACGCGCGTATGGACTGGAGCTCAACAGCGTTGTCGCGTCATTGCAAAATCTCAGTTCCATCTTTCCGATCGGTACCATCAAGGAGCAGGGTGAGCACCTCTATATTTCGACCTATAATGGCGAAAAGAATTTAGAAAATTTAGAAAATTCGATCATACGTGTCGGCAGTGAACATGTACGCTTGGGCGATATCGCCGATATCTCTTTTCAGCTGAGCGATGAAAGTGAGATCTCACACTATAACGGTGTACGCAATATCTCGGTCAATATCACCAAGTCCAAATCGGGCAATGCGATCGCACTGAGCAAACAGATACGGGTTGTACTCGATGAGTATGAGAAGAAGTACCCACATCTTACCTTTGACATCTACACCGATACCTCCGTCTGGATTAAAAATCGTCTCAATACCGTATTTGCGAATATTATGTTTGGACTGATGCTGGTCTTTATGGCGATGCTGGTCTTTGTCAACCGCGGTATCGCACTGGTCGTAGCGATGGGGATCCCGCTCTCGTTTATGATCGGTCTGATCGTGACGGAGGCCGTGGGGTACAGCTTGAATATGCTCTCCCTGCTCGGGGCCTTGATCGCTTTGGGGATGCTGGTGGATGAAGCGATCGTCGTTGCCGAAAACATCTATCGTCATCTTGAAGAGGGGATGGAGCCTCGCGAGGCGGCCATCGTGGGCGCGACAGAGATGTTTCCGGCCGTACTCACGGCAACGCTCACTACGATCTTTGCCTTTTTGCCGATGCTCTTGATCAGCGGGGAGATGGGTGCCTTTATTAAGATCTTGCCGATCATGATCTCGGTCTTGTTGATCAGTTCGCTTTTTGAAGCCTTCTTCTTCTTGCCGCTGCACTCCTATGAATTTTTACGCCTGCGCAAAGAGGGGCATATGACCCATGGCATCTGGGAAGCGCTGTACACTTGGTACAACAGTGTACTGACCCGATTGCTCAGTAAAAAGCTGCTCTCCCTTATTGTGATTGTTACGACCATTTCGGCAGCAACGGTCTATATGGTCAAGACCTCCAAATTTCAACTCTTTCCGGAGTTTGATGTCACACAGGTCTATGTCTCTGGCAAGGTCAATGTCAATAACGACCTTGAAGATACCGAAAAACTGGTCACAAAACTTGAAAAAGAGCTTCTTAAACGGCTTTCCGAGGATGATTTCATCTCTGTGACATCGGTCATCGGACTTCGAATAGATGCCAAAAATAAGGCTGAAATAGGTGAGAACCTGTTCCATATCTTTATCGAACTCCATGAACGCGCTCCGGATAATCTTTTCAACAAATATATCAATCCTTATCTCTCAGTTGAGTACGACGCTGATGTACTGATCCGCGAGAAGCCGGCTTTTATGATCAAAGAGGAAATTGCCGAGTGGATGAAGCCGTATAAAGAAGCGAAAGTCGATGGTCTCCTGGTCTATGAAGAGCTCAATACCGACATGCAAGGCACCGGTGTCGTCGCCCACGATGTCGAGATCGCGATCAGCGGCAAGAGTGATGACGAGCTTGTGATGGGCGTTAAAAGGCTTGAAGAGGTAATGCATCAGAGCAGGGGTCTTCTCAACATCGCTGACGATGCGGATCTGGGTGAAAAAGAGCTTAAGCTTCGCGTCAACAGCTATGGACAGCAGCTGGGCTTTAACGAACAGCTGATCACGCAGGAACTGCGGGCTTATTACCTAAAAGGTGAATACGGCAAGATGTTTAATGAAAGCGGTCTTGTCCGTATGCGCATCGAGGGCTATACAAAAGACTCTTTGTCATCGTTAGATAATCTGCAGGTTCAGATTCCCGGTACATCAAACTATATAGCACTGCAGGATGTGTGTGACTTTATCTTAACGCAGGGGTATGTCAGTACGATCAAAGAAGATGGCAAACGTATACGTTCTGTCTTTGCTTCGTTGGAAACGGGCAAAATAACCTCTTCCGAAGCGATGAAACAGTTGGAGCCGGCACTCGAATCCTTGCGTCAGGATGGCTTTACGATTGAAGTGAAAGGCGAAGAGCAGGAGAATGCGAAGACCCAGAGAGAGATGGGCCAAGCGGCGGTGATGGCGGTATTTTTGATCTTCATCACGCTGGTGTGGCTCTTTGATTCGCTGAAGCGTTCACTGATCGTTTTGAGTACCATTCCTTTAGTCATTTTGGGTGTGTATGTGGGGCATATGATTCTGGGGCTCAATATCTCGATGACCTCGATGATCGGTATTGTCGGTCTCGCCGGGGTGGTGGTCAATGACGGATTGATCATGGTCAGTTTTATTCAGAGGGCAACTAACCTTGACGAACTGGTTGTTTTAGCCAAAACACGCCTCCGTCCGATTCTTCTGACCTCGATCACAACGGTGCTGGGACTCTCGACACTGATCTTCTTCGCTTCGGGCCAGGCGCAGATTCTGCAGCCGATGGCAGTAGCGCTCGGTTTCGGGATCACTTGGGCGACAGTCTTAAACTTGATTTACGTTCCTATCCTTTACGCCGTGGTTTATCGAATCAAAAGCCCTGAACGTTAAAGTGTTATGAGTGGTTAAAGCCCGTAAGTGGTATAATCACAAAATTTTTAAATATGGATAGAAAACATGAGTAAAAAAAATAAATATGCAGCACTGTTTGAAGATGCTGATGACGTCTTTTTAGGTTCGCCGAAGTCAAAATTCTTAGACATTATCTTTACCGCAAACCAGAACCTTGTCCAAGATCAACTGGAGAAGATGACCAGCAAAATGGCTGCGATGGAGATACTTCTAGAAGAAAAGCTGGGTGACTACTGGGAACGTGAGTTAGCGACAAATGATTACGAGCGTTCTGCTGAAGTAGAAGAGAAGACAAAAAGTCTCTATATCGAGTTTACAGGTGAGATCGTTACGCGTAATGAGTAAGTTATAGAGCACCCTTTAAGAGGTAGCTCTCTTTTAAGAGCAGATGAACTGCTTTTATATGAGATCTATAATAAATATTTTTTAGGATTAGTATTACAGTGATTGAGACAGTAGAAAAAGAGATTTTAACGCTTGTCGATGAGATCGGTTATGATGAGATCACACGCCTATTTGGAACACTCGCGGGCGGTAAACGTCTTCGTGCAAAACTTGTGTTGGAGATCGCTGGCAGTGATACAACTGCGCCGCGTTTAGGTGCGATTATTGAACTGATCCATGCAGCAAGCCTTCTTCATGATGATGTGATCGATGATGCCACCCTAAGACGCGGTGCACCTTCTGTTAATGCAACTGAAGACTCTAAAACAGCCATTATGCTGGGCGATGCGCTCTACTCAAAAGCCTACAGCACACTTGTCGCATACGATGAAGCTGTTGCAAAAACGGTGGCAGATGCTGTTACAGCACTCTCCGTCGGTGAACTGATGGATGTACGTATGTCTGAGCACTTTAATGCGGACGCAGACGCTTACATAGATATGCTTTATCTTAAAACAGCAGCACTGATCGAAGCCTCAGCCAAAGCGGCCGCTTTGATGATGGGCAGAGATGCTGAGGCGTATGCCCTTTATGGCAAAAACCTTGGTATCTCTTTTCAGATCATTGATGACATCTTAGATATTGTCTCAGATGAAGCGACACTGGGTAAACCTGCGTTGCACGACTATGAAGAGGGAAAATGTACACTGCCTTACATCTATCTTTCTGAAGCATTAGTAGGCGAAGAGAGAGAGCGTCTGCTCTCGTACCATAGAGAGAAACTCTCAGCAGAAAATGCGGCATGGATCAAGTCGAAGATGAAAGAGCATAAGTCAGTTGAACGTTCATACGCTTTAGCACAAGAACTTTCAGACAAGGCGATTGCAGCAGTCGCCGGCGATGAACGTCTTGTCGGTATTATTGAATCCATGATGAAAAGAAGTTTTTAATGCACTTCTTAGTGGTCAGTTTTACCCATAAAAACACCACTTTGGCAATTCGTGAGAAGCTTGCTTTCTCTAATGATGAGCAAAAAGAGACCTGCCTGGGTAAGATCTGTGCCGAACCAAGTATAGATGAAGCGATGGTGACCTCGACGTGTAATCGTATTGAAGTTTTTTGCAGCTGTAGAGATATTGATGCCGCTACAATGACGATCTTACTGTACCTTCATAAACGTTCCGGGATCCCGGCAGATGAGTTGGAAGCACGCGCTGATATTCATGAAGACCGTTCAGCGATTCACCACATGCTCTCTGTTGTAAGCTCTCTTGACTCGATGGTAGTGGGTGAAACGCAGATCTCCGGTCAGATCAAAGATGCGTTTAGTTTTGCTAAAAAACACGGTTTTTGCGGTACTAACCTCGCTGCCGTTATTCATCATGCTTTTAGATGTGCGGCAGAAGTCCGTCATGTAACCAACATCTCGTCTAAACCTGTCTCAATTGCCAGTGTGGCAATGCAACAGCTTAAGCGTGATGCGGGTGATATAAGCGGTAAAAGAGCCTTGCTCATCGGTGCGGGCGAGATGACAGTTCTGACAGCACGATATCTTATGCGTGAGGGTGCTTCGATCACGATCATGAATCGCACGCGTTCAAAAGCGGAAGAGATCGCTGAAGAGTTTGATGCTCAGGTCATTGACTTTGACGAGTTGTCAGCGGTTATTGATGAGTTTGATCTGCTTGTATCAGCAACCGGTGCTACAGAACCGATCATTAAAAAAGAGGACATCAACTTCTCAATTCGTGAACGTTACTGGATCGACATGGCTGTACCGCGAGACATCGAAGAGTTTGAATCTGACTCTATTACGCTCTACACCGTGGATGATCTTAAGAGCATTGTTGATGAGAACCTTGTTATGCGAGAAGATGAAGCCAAGGCCTCTTTTAGTGTTATTCGCAAGTTCACTAAAAGCTATTATGAGATGCAGCAGCAGCAACGCATTGAGCCGATGATCAAAGAGGTCTATGTCCGTGCGATGAAGGCTGCTAAAGTTGAGAGCGAACGGGCTATCAATAACGGCTACCTGCCAAAAGAGTATGCTGAACAGGCTGAGAAGATGGCCGAACAGGTACTTAAACGTTTTCTGCACGGTAAGATGCAACGATTGCGTGATGTGACGGAAGAGGCGCAGTCCGAGTCATTGATGAGTGCACTTTCGCATATACTAGGTCTTAACGGACAAAACAAACAATAACTATATTTTCTAAGGAACGTCAATGCGTTTTTCAAAAGCTTTTATCCCAACCACAAAAGAAGCACCTTCAGATGCTGTTTTGGCCAGTCATATTCTTTTAGCACGTGCCGGTTTCACCTCACAGGTCGCTGCCGGTCTTTACAACTTCCTGCCACTGGGCAAACGTGTTCTTAAAAAGATCGAGAACGTCATCAATGAAGAGATGACAAAAGTGGGCGCCCAAGAGGTTGACCTTAGCTTTGTAACGCCGGCTGAATTGTGGGAAGAGAGCGGGCGTATCGAGAAGTTTGGAAAAGAGCTTCTTCGTTTCCGTGATCGTAAAGAGAACCTCTTTGTCTTGGGGCCAACCCATGAAGAGATGATGGTCAATCTGGTACGTAACCGTGTAACCAGCTATAAACAGCTTCCTCTCAATCTGTACCAGGTCAAGACGAAGTTTCGTGATGAAGCACGTCCTCGTTTCGGTCTGATGCGCGGACGTGAGTTTGTGATGAAAGATGGTTACAGCTTTCATGCAACAACCGAAGATCTTGATAGAGAATTTGATATGATGGAAGCTTCATATAAACGTATTTTAGAGCGTTTGGGTCTTGACTTCCGTGTGGTTGAAGCGGACAGTGGTGCTATCGGCGGATCGGGCTCAAAAGAGCTGATGGTCATTGCTGACAGCGGTGAAGATACGATTGCTATCTGTGACAGCTGTGAGTATGGGGCCAATGTTGAAGCGGCGGAGCGTTCAGCTACTCAAGAGATTCCAGAAGCACCGGAAGCGGACTTCAACAAGTTCCAGACACCGGATGTAAAAAGTATTGATGATCTTGCTAATTTCTTTAAAGTCGATCCTTACTACACCATGAAGTGTGTTGCTAAACGTATGATGTACGAAGACGGCGACCAGGTGGTTCTCTTCTTTTTGCGTGGAGATGATGAACTTCAAGAGGTCAAAGCAGTCAATGCAGCCGAAGCACTGGATATCGCGGATGTCAGTGAAGAGGAGCTTACAGCCTTAGGTCTTGTACCGGGCTTTATGGGCCCACTTGACATGGAAAAACTGCCATGTGTTTTTGACACAGGTTTAAAAGGGGCTACACAGCTTATCTGTGGTGCCAACGAAAAAGATTTCCACTATGTCGGTGTTGACATGAGTGTTCTTGATGCAGGACTTTTTGCGGATCTTTACACAGCAAAAGAGGGTGACGGATGTCCTCACTGTAGCGGCAGCCTTCTCTACACAAAAGGGATTGAAGTCGGGCATATCTTCAAACTGGGTACCACCTATTCAAAACCGCTCAAAGCAGAGTTCTTGAACGAGAAAGGTCAGGCAGAACCGTTTATCATGGGAACATACGGCATGGGTGTGAGCCGTCTTATCGCCGCGACAATAGAACAGCACCACGATGAAAAAGGGTGTATCTGGACCAAAGAGACGGCGCCGTATATGGTCAACGTCATGGTATCCAACATCAAAGATGAAGAGCAGCTTGCTTTTGGTGAAGCGCTCTACAAACAGCTTCAGGACGCCGGTGTAGAAGTCATCTTGGACGATAGAAAAGAGCGTTTTGGCTTTAAGATGAAAGATGCTGAGCTTATTGGCTTTCCGTACACGGTTATTGTGGGTAAAGAGCTGGTCAATGGAAACGTACAGATCGTTGAACGTGCTACGCTTGTGAAGAGAGCGGTATTTGCTGACAAGATCTTTGCAGAGATCATTGAACGCCTGTCATGATCTACTTTGTACTTTATCTCTTTTTAGAGGTGATGATCTCGGTCGAACTGGCATCGCAGATCGGCGGTTTTTACACCTTTTTGGAGTTGATGCTAAGTGCTTTTGTCGGTTTTGTTCTTTTAGTGAACTTCAGAGCGACACTGTTTGAGAATATGCAGGCATTTTCAATGCAGAAGATCGATGTAGAAGAGTTCCAGCGTCTTAACATCTTTGCAGTACTAGGCGCTGTTTTATTGATACTGCCTGGTTTTTTAACAGACATTATCGGTGTTTTACTGCAGTTCTCTGTCATTACCAAGATGTTGGTTAACCGTTTTACGGCAAAATCTTCTAATCAAAAGAAAACAAGATATACCCATACTCAAATACATGAAGAAAAGGATGATGATGTCATTGATGTCGAAATTATCAGCAGCGATTCTACTAAGTAGTCTTTCACTTTTTGGTGCTACCAATGCCGAAGTGACAAGTTTTTTACAAAAACAGATCGGTGGCAATAAAAATGTCTCTAATCTTAAGATCACTGTAAGCAGCCGAGCTGCAGTTAAAGATCTTGAAGGTTGGGAAAGTGTTATTGTCAACCTGACCGCAAGTGTCAAACAAGGCAAGGAGGAGCGTGATATTGAGCAGCAGATGATCTATTTTGTTCATGGCGACTTTATTACCAAAGAGTTAAACAATATCAAAACTGGTCGTCCTCTCAGCAGTACGGTGTCGCCTAAGTTTAAAGCAGAATTCTATACTAAAGAGAACCTTGTATATGGTAATGCCAATGCTAAGCATAAAGTGGCAATCTTCTCTGACCCACTCTGTCCGTTTTGTCGTACCTTTGTACCTGAAGCGATTAACTATATGAAAAAGTATCCTAACGATTTTGCTGTCTACTACTACCACTTTCCTCTCCCTGCACTTCATCCGGCAGCGATCGCTCTGACAAAAGCAGCAATCGCCGCGGAGCACAAAGGCCTTAATGGGAAGGTCCTGGATATGTATAAAGTTGAGATAAATGCTCGTGAAACAGATGAGAAAAAGATCGTAGCTGCTTTCAACAAAACGGTAGGAACATCACTTACTGTCGCCGATATACATACACCAGCGGTTGAAAAACAGTTCAAACATGACAAAACTATTGCATCAAAAGTGATGGTACAGGGTACACCGACAATGTTCTTTGACGGCGTCAAAGACGGAAGTAAAAATAAGTTTAAAGAAGTGAAGGTCAAATGAATAAATTAACAATAGCAACACGTGGCTCGAAACTGGCACTTTGGCAGTCTGAACACATTAAAGCGGTTTTAGAAGAGAAAAATCCGGGTCTGGAAGTAACGTTAAAGATTGTTATTACATCGGGTGACAAGATCATTGACACGCCATTGGCGAAGATCGGCGGAAAAGGGCTCTTTTTAAAAGAGATCGAAGAGACGATGCTACGTGGTGAAGCACAGATCGCAGTTCACTCTCTTAAAGATGTGCCGACAGTAATGCCAGACGGCCTTGTACTTGCAGCGATCACTGAGCGTGAAGATGTACGCGATGCAATGCTTTCTGAAAAGTACACAGACCTTGAAAACCTTCCAGAAGGCGCAACGGTAGGGACATCGTCTCTTCGTCGTCGTATGCACTTGGCAAGAATCCGTCCAGACCTTAAGATCAAAGACCTTCGCGGTAATGTGGATACGCGTATTCGCAAACTAAAAGAGGGTGAGTTTGATGCTATTATCTTGGCAGCAGCGGGAATCAGTCGTTTAGAACTTCTTGACTCTGTTGAACACATCTATCCGATCTCATTGATGGAGATGATTCCAGCAATGGGTCAAGGTGCACTTGGTATTCAATGTGTGGATGATCCTGAAGTTATTAAAATTGCTGAACAGCTTGAAGAGGAGTACAGCCGTATTGAGACAACGATTGAACGTGACTTTGTTGACATGCTAGAAGGCGGTTGTCAAGTGCCGATCGGTGTGAATGCTTTTGTTCAAGATAACGGTGAAGTGATGATCCGTTCACTGTTAGGCTTGCCAAGCGGTAACGAGGTCTTAGGCGAGACATATGTTATCTCTAAAGAAGAGTTCGAAGGCGCTGGACGTGCAATGGCACAGCGTCTCATAGATAAAGGGGCTAAAGAGCTTCTTGAACGTGCAGAAGTAGAAGCGAATAACATTCCAAGTACACTCTAGCTCATCCATTGTGGGCTATTCCCACACACTTCATTAAAAGATCTCCCATGAAAAAAACAGTTAAACTCCTTAAAAAACATAACGAAATCACCATCATCGAAGATGAACTTGATATCTATTTAGAGATCCCGCACCTTGCCTATATGGAAGTAAAAAAAGAGAACGGTGGAAAAGCCCTTCTGTTTACCAACCCTGTTGATAGAAAAAACTCTAAAAGCTTTGATGTACCGGTTGTGATGAATCTTTTTGGTTCTTACAGACGTACAGAGCTGCTGTTCGGTCGAAAGATCGAGTCTGTTGCTGATGAGATCACAAAACTTCTGCACATGAAACCGCCAGAGGGTTTAGGCAACAAGATCTCAATGTTGGGCGATCTGTTCCAGTTGAAAAATGTCTTTCCAAAACGCCTGAAAAAAGAGGGTGAGTGTCAAGCTGTCAAGCAGCTTGGCAACGATGTAAACCTTTATGACCTTCCGGTGTTGACAACATGGGAGCAAGACGGTGGACCTTTTATAACGATGGGGCAGGTCTATACGCAGAGTCTAGATGGTGAGATGGTGAACCTGGGAATGTACCGTCTGCAAGTCTATGATAAAAACCATCTTGGTATGCACTGGCAGATCCATAAAGATGCTTCACACTTTTTTGACCAGTATCAACGCGCGGGTAAAAAAATGCCGGTAAGTATCGGTATCGGCGGGAACCCCCTTTATACCTGGTGTGCCACTGCACCACTACCGTATGGAGTGAACGAACTACTTCTTTATGGTTTTGTCACAAAACAACAGGCTGAAGTTGTTAAGTCCATCACGACACCGCTCTACATTCCTAAAGATGTTGATTATGTGATCGAAGGTTGGGTTGACCCGCTGAGTATGAAGATCGAAGGCCCCTTTGGTGACCACACTGGCTATTACACGCTCGAAGAGCCTTACCCTGTTATGGAAGTAAGTGCTATTACCCATAAAAAGGACCCTATGTTCTTAGCAACAGTGGTTGGTAAGCCGCCACTTGAAGATAAGTACATGGGCTGGGCGACAGAGCGCATCTTTTTACCACTGCTTAAAACCAATGCGCCAGACCTTATTGACTATCATATGCCGGAAAATGGTGTTTTCCATAATCTTATTTTGGCCAAGATGCAACCGCTTTACAAAGGACATGCTAAACAGTTTATGCATGTCTTCTGGGGTGCCGGTCAGATGAGTTTTGTCAAACATGCACTGTTCATTGATGACAAAGGGCCTGAGCTTAACAACTACTTTGCAATGGCCAAATATGTCCTTGACCGTTTTTCGCCAAAGATGCTCTTTATCTCCGAAGGGATCACAGATGCGCTTGATCACTCAAGTCCGGAAGCTCTGGTAGGAGGTAAACTGGGAATTGATGCGACCCTCAAGTTCAGCCCTCAAATGCCAGAGCTGTTAGATGATAAAAAACTTTTAGAGTTAGTGAAAGAGCGTATACCTGAGGTCCAAGAGGTTCGTCAATATATGTTAATGACCCCTAACCCTATTACGGTCATTACACTGACCAAGACAAAAAAGGTACAAGAGTCTTTGGCACTTCTAGATGATCTTAAACAGTATCTTCGTATTGTTGCTTTTGTAGATGTTAAAAACAATAATATCGATAATCCTTATATGTTGACATGGCGCATTGTCAATAATCTTGATGCACAGCGTGACCTTACCATCTTAGACGAGGTTGTCTATATAGATGGTACCAATAAAAATGCCATCGATGGATTTGAACGTCGTTGGCCAGATGACGTGACCTGTACACCAGACGTTGTCAATGGACTGAAGTCTAAAGGGCTGTGGGACTTGGATGAAGACCTAGAAGCACGCTATCAACTATAAGGAGTAAATAAAAAATAACATTAATAGGTATCAAATGTTATTGTGATTGCTTTTTCTTATCCTTAATCTGTAACATCTCCCCTAATCTTCGTCAACGCATACAGTTTACCTTGCATGTTAAGGCTAATATTATTTTTCATAATGTAATATAAATACAATATTAAGAAATGAGGTCGCGTGTATATGAAAAAGATTGTTATATCTTTACTTGCGTTAACTGTATTGGGACTTGGTTCTGCTGAGGCTGCTGTCTATAAAGGGCAGAAGGTTTATATCAAAAAATGTCGTAAATGTCATGGTGGTGGGCTCGAAGTCGCCGCCTCTAAAAAGAAAAGGACATGGAAGAAATTGCTGGAAAAGAAAGGTGAAGGTTTAGCTCAAGTTCACCTGGATAATGAGAAAGCTAAAAAGTCATGGAAATACTTTGAAAGCAAGAAGTTTAAAAAGCGTGCTAAACACCTGAAAGATTTCATGGTCGAGTATGCAAAAGACAGCGGAAACGTTCCAGCTTGTAACTAATCTATTAGTTACTTCGAAGGCTTTGCCTTCATCTTCAATCTTATAACCCCCTTTAAACTTACACTTTCTCTATAAACTCTTCTCTAATTACAACGCATTGAAAAAAATCAGGTAAAATATCACAACTATTTTCACACGTGTTATATGTGTGGTTTCATGGAGCCAAAATGGATAAAATGTGGTCAGGTCGTTTTAGTGAAGGTGCCGCTTCACTGCTAGATGATTTCAATGCATCAATTATGTTTGATCGTCGTCTTTACAGAGAAGATATTGAAGGTTCACTTGCGCATGCGTCAATGTTGCAAGCACAAGGTATTTTGAATGCAGAAGAGCTAAAGGCTATTCAAGACGGTATGGCTCAAGTTTTATCAGAGATCGAGTCCGGTGAGTTTGAGTGGAAGATCTCAGATGAAGACCTGCATATGGCGATCGAAAAACGTCTGACGGCTATTATTGGTGAGACAGGCGGAAAACTTCATACTGCACGTTCTCGTAATGACCAGGTAGCGGTTGACTTTCGACGTTATGTACTTCGCAAAGACCGTGAGATCGCACAGCTGTTAAAATCGCTGCTTGAGGTTGTAGTAGAGATCGCTTCTAAACATACAGAGACGCTTATCCCCGGGATGACGCACCTTCAACACGCACAGCCAATTAATTTCGGTTTCCATATGCTGGCATATGCATCAATGTTCAAACGTGATATTGAACGTTTTGAAGACTCCAGACGTCGTAATAACGTCTCCCCACTCGGATGTGCAGCACTTGCCGGCACACCCCACAACATTAACCGTGAGATGACAGCAGCTGCACTTGGTTTTGACAGTGTCAGTGTAAACTGTTTAGACACCGTAAGTGATCGCGACTTCGCACTAGAGATCTTGTTTAATATCTCAACAATGATGATGCACATCTCACGTCTGAGTGAAGAGATCATTCTCTGGTCGAGTTACGAGTTTGGTTTTGTTGAACTCTCTGATGCTTACTCTACAGGCTCATCGATTATGCCTCAGAAAAAAAACCCGGATGTTCCTGAACTTTTACGTGGAAAGACAGGTCGTGTAAACGGTAACCTTATCTCACTTCTTACCGTTATGAAGGGCTTGCCTCTCGCATACAACAAAGATACCCAAGAAGATAAAGAGGGCGTCTTTGACAGTATTGATACCGCTGAAATCTCTTTAAAGATCCTTGGAGAAGCACTTAAGACAATGACCGTTAAAGTGGACAACATGGAGAAAGCTTGTCAAAAAGGTCACTTAACAGCAACAGACTTGGCAGATTACCTTGTACAAGAGTGCGGGGTTCCTTTTAGAGAGACACACTTTATCTCAGGCAAAGCGGTTGCTCGTGCAGAAGTTTTAGGTATTGATGTCAGTGCGATGAGTTTTGAAGAACTTCGAAAAGTAGATGACCGCATTAAAGAAGATGTTATGCCGTTTTTAGCACTTAAGCACTCAATGAATGCCCGTGAGTCGCAAGGTGGGACATCAACGCTGCGTACAATGGAACAAGTGGTACTGTTTCAAAATTATATTCAAGGTTTATCATTATGAAGATCTCTGTAGCCCATAAAGAGGACATGAAGTTCGAAGCGACAACAGCAAAAAGCAGTTTTATTATTGATTGTCCAACAATTAGCCCTATAGAGTATTTTCTAAGTGGCATTATCGCTTGTAGTGCCAGTGACATTCAGATGTTGCCACAAAACCAAGGTAAAACAGTTACCGATCTTGTTGTTGATGGAGAAGTGCTCCGCAATGAAGATCACCCTAAAAAGTTCAACTCACTTGCATTGACCTATACATTCAATTCAGATGCAGAGAGTGATGATATGGCTGCACGCTGGGTAATGGCAAGTGTTGAGACCTACTGCTCGACGATCAATACGATTCGTGACACTACAAAGATCTCGTATACTATCGTTCATAACGGTAAGACGATTCGTGAAAACGAAGAGATGATCAGTGGTCAAGGCAGCAATGTTGACCTTGGTGATTTGGATGCTTGCTGCCCGTCTTAGATAAGATCGTAGCCCGGTCGCGTTAATGGCATTATAAAGAAGTGACCTCTTAGACCATGACTTTTTTACCTTTATCATACTTATTGTAGAAAATAATTACAAATATTAATGTGATATAATAGAAACATGATTAATATAATTAAAGAGAATCGAAGTAAATATCATAATATCATTGTTAATAAAATCGATGATTATTTTTACAAACGTAAGCGCTATGGTCAACATTTTTCTTTGGCCGTTGGTCTGTCCGATCCTGATATAAACTTAAGTGTTTTTAACGAACATAATCGTCAGACAGATATGTTTATTGTATTAGAAAAAAATCTCTGTTGTGAAGTATTTGATGGTACTAGTGCGGAGAGTGGTATAAAAGCTGCGGCTATCTTACTTACCAGTTTTGAAAGTCACTTTTATACTAAACGGATCTTTGCAAGCATCGTGTTTTCTAATGACTATGACACAAGCTCGCAAATGGTCAATCGGCTTTTCGATATCTTAGAATACGCATTTTCACACAATATGGAGAACATGGTGGTTGATAACTCGTTGATGATTAAAGATTATTAAGAAGTCCCCCTAAAAGTTCCGCTCACCAGATCGTTTTTGAGATCTATACTGATAGTCAACAATCATATCTTGTTCACTGATGAAACGTGTGGAACAGGTAAAGGAAGTTAATGTTCGCGTTTTATGAGAGTGACTGGTTTACCATTGTTTTAGAGATCCTGTTTTTGCTGTTTATCGCCTATGACACTAAACGCTATTTTCAGACCGGTAAACGTGAATACCTCATTAACATCGTTCTTGCTATTGTCTTTTTCTTTTGGGCTTTAGTGCCGTTTTATAACAAGTACTACAGCTGGCAGGATGTTGATAAAGAGAGTGTGCTTGCAGCATGTGTTAAAGAACATAATCAGAGCTACTGCTCTTGTCTTGATGATAAGATATTTAAAGAGTATGACTTTGAGAGTTTTAAAGAACTTGAAAAGCGTAAAGATAAGGATTATTTAGAGTTTGTTGATGAAGTTGATAAGGAGTGTCGCGGTGAGGGTAGTTGGTTCTAATCCAGCATCTTTAGTCAATATTAATTAGATGACCTCTTCGCCGTCATCCCCGTGAAGACGGGTGAGCAAAGGAAATGACACCTGGTGAATCTAGGAGTTCATCTTGCTATCAGTTTGTTTTGTAACTTTACCTTTATTGACTACACTCTTTCCTTTTTTACGATGCGGAATTTAGTTCCGCCCTGTATTGTGCTTTAGCACTTTATACTCGCAAAAAACGAAACCAAAAAGCGCTCGCGACGGCTTCAAGCCCGATAGCTATCGGGTACCTTCCT
>JBATWM010000072.1:0-17049 GCA_049672605.1 Sulfurimonadaceae bacterium | reverse complement strand
TTCTCAACTGCCAAGGGTGCGTAGTCTGGACGAAGTTCGATCTCAATGGTACCTTGGGTCGTTTCGAGTACAGCTATAGGATTGTCACTCTTCACTTTATCCGTTTTAGAAAGTGTGTCATGCAGGTCTGCAAAAGCAAGTGTACTGAGTGTGAATAACAGTGCTAATAGGAACTTCATTATATTCTCCAGGAAGAGGGTAATTTAAATAATTATAGCAAAGTATGCTACTATGTCCGCATTAAATTAATCAATAGCAAGGAAAGAATGATGAAAAAGTTAACTTCAGCACTTTTAGCAACAGCAGTATTAAGTAGTGGCGTAATGGCAACAGAAGTCGGGTTTTATGCAGGCGGCGGTTTAGCATTCGAAGCAGTGCCAGACTATGGAGACTGGAAAATGGGTCTTGGTGTTGTACTTCGTGGCGGTATGACACTTGATGCTGTTTTAGAGAACTTTGGGGCTGAAGTTGAATTGACAAAGTCAGTTATAGATCCGAAACTCACCTATAAAAGTGCTAGTCAAGATAATGTAAATGTCACAACACTGGCGACCTACGCAGTATATCGAATCCCTGTCGGCAATAAATTTTATGTCAAACCACGTTTCGGAATTATTTTTCCAAACCTCGGGGGAGAAGAATATTCGAATGGTGATAATGTTGTGAATTCGCGTGATATTACTTTTTCATCAGGTATCGGCGGCGGTTTTACTGTTATGGACCATATGGATGTTTATATTGATTATACGGTGATCGGTGAGAGCATCACGAATTACGGTGCCGGAGTAGAATACCACTTCTAAAAAGTTCCAGCTTCGGCGTAATTTGCACCGGAGTTCACCTCTCAACGTAGTAGAGAGCCTAATGGCTTCTATTTATGTTACTTTACTCCTTAAAACTAAGCTCCCAGTTTAGTTTCTTAACAGGAGATATCCTTCGGGTTCACTCCAGCACAATCTGCACCAAAACAAGGGTACCGCTCGCGTAGCGATGTTTCCTCGAAATCTGAAATTTTTTCTTATTTAAGGGATGTTTTAGATGAGCTTCGCCATCTTCTTTACTCTTTACTCTTTACTCTTTACTCTTTACTCTTTACTCTTTACCTGTATTACGTCGGCCTTGGCAATGACGGCTTTGTCTTTGAAAAGGACCATACGTAGGGGAGTGAAAACCTATAAAATTGCTTTTCTTGCTTAACCTAACTAAATAACTATAGTTCTTATCACTTAGTTCAATAACCATTTTTAAAGCTATAATTTTATTATAACTTTTACACACAAGAAGTCGATGATGAAGCCTTACTTCAAAGAGATGCAAGCAACAATTTTAGAGTACAGAGAAAAATTCGATACAGATTATATTACTATTGATAAAACAAACCAGATGTTTCACGACCTGAGCTCAAATATTTTAGAGTATTTTGGTACAGAAGATGCAGAACTTTTAGATAGCTTATGTGAGTACAATATTATAACCATGCATGAGCAGTTTGAAAAGGTAGTAGAAGGTAACCTTACCAATGAAAAAGCCCAAGGAATTTTAATGATGTTCTTTTTACGCTCGGCTAAAGAGATAGAAATTAGAGCAGGCAAAATTGAAAATGAGTCACTAAATAAGCTCTATATGATCATGACGGCAAAAGGGTATAAATATCCAGACTATATCTCAACACAAAAAAGATTTGCCTTAGAGAGACTTCCTGAGGTTATTGCAAGAATAGAAATGCTTAAATGATTTAACTAATTGATGGATTGTAATACAGCATAAAGATATAAAAAGGGGTTTGAAAGTTTAAGAGAGGGTGTCACGCACAAGCGCGTGACAAAGGGTGACTATTTTCCAGCAGCAACACGGTCTTTAAGACTTTTACCGGCTTTGAACTTAGGTACCATTTTATCTTGAGTTGTATAAGTTTTATCAGTACCAGGTACTTTACCACTTTTACCTTTTTGAAGTGTTGCAGCAAAGCTACCGAAACCTACTAGAGAGATATCTTCTTTACCTACTAGTGCTTCTGTTACAGCTTCTGTAAATGCTTTAATTGCAGTTTCTGCTTCAACTTTAGTTTTGTAATCACCGTTTTTTTGAACGAGTTCAACGAATTGTGCTTTATTCATACGAAATGCCCTTTGTTTTAAAGATGTTTGACATCAAATTCTTCCCTATACAAGGGGGTTCAATGATTCAACTAGGATTACTTTATACTCTCTACGCTTAAAGTTTTCTTCTTTTTATAAAATTTAGGTTAAAATTGTGGTAAATGGCTATTAATTTTCACAAACCCCGATATAACGGGCTGTTTTAGGGTGTAGCAGCTTTTAAGAAAAGTAGGAATAGTGATAAAATTGATAAGAAACCCTTATCTTAAATTCAATGTACTTTTAGCAGATCACTGTAGTCAAATTTGGAGAGATCAAGATAAAACTCGCCGCTGTGCTGCAAGATTCTAATATCGCTTCCGTAAGCGCCGGCAAAACGACGTTTGATTATACGTTTTTCATGTGTCTCTAGCCCTATGTTTTTTAGATACTTTCGCAGTGAGATCTTATGGGGGTCTAGATCAGCAGAATTTGGAGTAATCGGCTCTCCGGCTTCTTCTTGTGTATCTTCAATGTGAGTATCAACACTATGGACACTGTTTTCAGTCATCGCTGCGATTGGTGTCGGTTGAGAAAGTTGCAGTTTAGTGTTGATTAGTTCCAAGACGGTTTTGAGCTGCTCATCTTTACTTTGATAGAGATGTTCGATGCGGCTGCGTTCGTCTCGTAGCATCTGCTCTTTATCATCTATGAGTCTGTCGATCTTGCTCTCGAGTTCTTCGATTCTATCTTTCAGATGTTGGTTCTCTTTTTGATAGAGGGCGATGATGGTACCGACAGATGTCTTCTGTTTTGGTTCTGGAGTACTTGATAGCAAGATGTAAACTACACCATTGTCAATACTATAGTCCAGCTCTCTGTTTCGGAGTTGGGTGTGTATCGTCGCAACTGGGAGTTCAAAACGATTTGCATATTCGTCTATACTAAGACGCATAGGCTTCCTTTACTTAACACAAAAATAGATCGTAAATATACGTTCATCGATTTTAACATATTTTAAATTATGCTCATCTCATTGTAACCATTTGGTTGCTTTAGAGTGCTAAAATCATATCTATTTACCGCACTAACTAATTACCCAGAGATCAACGAGAATGATTTTGTTCATAATCAAGAGAGATATTCTTTAGCATAGCTATGGCTAGCTCTTCATCTCTCTTTGTTCAAATCTTACCTCTTTTCGCTCTTTTGATTTTTTTGGTATTTAATTAGTATGGTAATATTATAAAACTTAGGCCAAAGGATATGCAATGAAAAAAAGAACAAAGATCTTAGCAACGGTCGGACCGGCATCAGATTCACTAGAGCAGTTAGAAGCCTTGATCAAAGCCGGGGTCAATGTTTTTAGACTGAACTTCTCGCATGGAACGCATGAATATCACTTTGCTGTTCTTATGCTTATTCGCCAAGCCATGGCAAATACGGGGCTTATTGTCGGTGTCTTGCAAGACATCAGTGGACCAAAGGTGCGTGTTGGAAAGTTAGAAGAGGACTTTTTACTTAAAAATGGTGACATTTTGGAATTTGTTCAAGATGATATCGTCGGGGTGAAGCTCAGTGAGAGTCATTACAGACTCACTATCAACCAGAGGGATATCCTGCCTAAGATGAAAGTGGATGAATTTATCTATCTTTACGATGGCAACATTCGTGCAAAAGTTGAAAGTGTAGGTGACAAGGTTATCGCTGTAGTGCAAAACAGTGGCAAACTCTCTTCAAATAAGGGCGTCAACTTTCCAAACACACGTATCGGTATTGATGTGTTAACACCAAAAGATCGTAAAGACATGCTTTGGGGAATTGAAAATGACGTTGATTTTATGGCGATCTCTTTTGTACAAAATGCGCAAGATATGCAGAATGCCAGAGCGATCGTTCAAGAAAATGGCGGCCATCAGCAGCTCTTTGCCAAGATAGAGAAGTTTGATGCGGTGGAGAACATCGATGAGATTCTAGCTGCAAGTGACGGTATTATGGTCGCACGTGGTGACTTAGGAATTGAAGTGCCGTATTATGAAGTCCCCGCTATTCAAAAGCGTGTGATCCAAAAGGCCAATGAGGCGAGCAAGCCTGTTATTACCGCAACACAGATGCTGCTCTCTATGACAGAGAATGAGACCGCAACCCGTGCTGAGATCTCTGATGTTGCCAATGCTGTTTTAGACGGTACCGATGTGGTTATGCTCTCTGAAGAGAGTGCTATCGGCCACAATCCGGTCTTGGCGGTAGAGACGATGGTCAATACTATTCGTGAGACAGAAAAAATCTACCATTACGATAAATTTTCGGGCTTTACGATGCATGATGAGATGGATGTGATCGATGAGTCTGCAGTACTGCTTGTTGACAACCTGAACGCAAATGCACTTTTAGCGTTGACGACCTCAGGCCAATCTGCTAAAAAACTTGCCCGCTATCGTCCAAAGAAACCTATACTGGCAATTATGCATGACGAACGTGTTGCGCGCTCTTTGACAATTGTATGGGGTGTTGCACCTGCATTTTTGGTCTGTAAAAGTTCCCTGGAACGGATGATGAGTGAAGTGATTAAAAAAGGTCTGGCTGATCAGGTGCTTGAAAAAGAGGGTTGTTATGTCTTAACCGCCGGTGATCCTGTAGGTGTACCGGGTACGACCAATAATATTCGTATTTTACGTGCGCATGAGATGAACTATTTTAACGATCTTTAGTCTCTTTTAAATGGTGATGAATATGCGCAACATTTTTATGATGAGGGTTCTTTAAATAGTGACTGTTTAAGAGCTGTTTTAAGCGGTTGTGATTAAACCGCCAAAAGTGCTCATGGTCAAATTTTGGATGGTCTTTCATTTTGGTGAAGATCGTCTCCTCTTCTAACTCTCCAGCATGGATTACTTCATACATTATAGTTTTTAACTCGTCGACCGAGGTTGCTGTTGTGTCATCATCTTCTAGCGGTTTATTGGGCATAAAGGCGTAAAGTTTCCATCCGCTGAAACTTAGTGTTAAAACAAATGCGACCATCATCGCTATTTCAACTGTTGTCATAGGACACCTTTTTTGCTAACAAGTTTAACCACTTTTCACCTTTTCGTTCTTGACGCACATCATCACTTAGCCAGATCTCTAGCAGTTGTAGTGAACCGATCTCTCTGAAAAGTGCTTGTGCCTTCTCTTCATTAAGGGGTGTGAAATGTCGCCCCTCTTTGTTATACTCCTGCTCTCCATATTTAAAAGAAGCGTAAAATATCCCACTGCTTTTCAGTGCTTTAGACATCTGTTCAATTGTAGTTGATAGCACTGAAAATGGAAGATGAAGGAGTGAAGCTGCTGCCCAAACAGCATCATAGGCCTCGACATCTTTTATCTCATCAAAAGAGAGACACTTTACCTCTTGGTTGATATAGGTTGTTGCCAATGCTGCCATCTCTTTTGATGCATCAAAAGCATCGACTCTGTAGTGTTTAGACAAGAAGTAGAAACTATCCCGACCGCTGCCGCAACCGGCATCCAAAATAGAGCCATAAGCAGGAATCAGAGGCAAGAATTTTTGATAGATACCGGTCATCTCTTTATTGTAGGTGTTGTCAAAAAAGTCTTGGGCGTTGTCTGCATAATATTCTAAGGTCGAATTCATAGCTGTATTGTATCAATTTAGATAGAATATCTTTATGAAAAAAGATGAAGTATTTAACAAGCCGATAGAGAAACAGTTTGAGTTTGATGCGGAGATCGCTGCAGTTTTTGATGACATGTTGCAACGTTCTGTTCCCTTCTACTCTGAGGCGATGAAACTGACACAGCGATTTGCTGCGCATTACATCAAAGAAAACGGACTTGCTTATGACCTTGGTTGTTCAACAGCCTCAACACTGCTTAATGTTGAACGTAGTTTAGATGTTAAGGCTAGGCTGGTTGGTTTAGACAACGCACCCTCTATGTTAGATCAGGCTAGAAAAAAGATAGTGGCTTTTAACTCAAAGGTGGAAGTTGAAGAGGCAGACATTATGTCGTATGACTATGAGGCCTGCGATGTTGTTATTAGCAACTACACTCTGCAGTTTATCCGTCCTCTGGTCCGTGAAGAGTTGATCAAAAAGATC
The DNA here is from genome assembly GCA_049672605.1 of Sulfurimonadaceae bacterium. Classification (GTDB taxonomy): domain Bacteria; phylum Campylobacterota; class Campylobacteria; order Campylobacterales; family Sulfurimonadaceae; genus Sulfonitrofixus. The sequence goes on along the minus strand of JBATWM010000072.1, from coordinate 10,868 downwards.
AGCACTGCTTTGAACGAAGGGGGCGCTTTTATCTTCAGTGAAAAGGTTGTCAGTGCTGACTCCAAACTCAACAAAGAGCTGATCGACTGTTATTATGACTTTAAAAAAGAGCAGGGTTATAGTGAGTATGAGATCGTCCAGAAGCGTGAAGCTCTGGAAAATGTCTTGATCCCTTACTCTGAGTCAGAAAACATAGAGATGGCACAGCGGTGCGGTTTCTCACACTGTGAGTGTATCTTCCGCTGGGCAAATTTTGCGACCTTCATTGCGATAAAGTAGTATTGTAATGTCAGAATCTACGGTTATCAAACACTTTAAAAAACTTTGTGAGATCCCTCACTGCTCGTATGAAGCAGAAGCGATGAAAGAGTATCTTGTTACTACATGTTCCGACTATGGTTACAAGGTTACCGTAGATACAGTGGGTAATATCTTGGCTAATAAAGAGGGATCGAAGGTCACTCTGCAAGCACACTATGATATGGTCTGCATCGGGGCTGAATTTCCTCTGGACTTACAAGAGAACGAGGGGTGGCTCTCGGCTAATGACTCCACACTAGGTGCCGATAATGGCATGGGAATGGCGATGATGCTTTCGTTGATGGAGAGCGGTGCAGACGTTGAGTGCCTTTTTACGGCTGAGGAAGAGGTGGGACTCATTGGTGCACGGGGCCTAGACCTGGACCTCTCAACACCATTTTTATTGAACCTTGACTCTGAAGAAGAGGGCATTGTCACCATCGGTTGTGCCGGGGGTGTAGACATTATTGCAACTAAAAAGTTGACACGTCAAAAGAGGAAGTTGCATCTGTATGCATACCATGTAAGCGGTCTAGCAGGCGGACACTCTGGTGTCGATATCGATAAAGATATACCCAATGCTATTTCACTGCTTTTTAAAAAACTATGCAACACTAAAAGTTATATCATTGAAGTCAATGGCGGTGAACGTCGTAACTCTATTCCAAAAAAAGCAGATATCGTTTTTGGACTTGAAGAAGAGGGACTGATCGATGGTGCAGTTTACCTTGGGCTGCAAGAGGCTGAGGTAATAGGCGACAGCTGCACAATAATTGAAATGTTAGCGGGCTTTGACAGCGGTGTACGTGGCTTAAACAGTGAGCTAAATATTGTTGAAACCAGTATCAACCTCGCTTTGATTGAAAGTTCTAATGACACTTTACGTGTTCAACTTAGTGGCCGTTCTATGGCTAGAGAAGCGCTTGTTACTTTAGAAAAAGAGACATGTGACTATTTTGAAAAAGAGGGGTTTGATGTTGTAGCAGAAGGGTTCTACTCGCCTTGGAAACCTGAGGAAAACAGTTTCTCTAAGGTGGTCTTGAACGAGACAACAAAACTTTTTGACAATGCAAGATATGGCGCTATCCATGCGGGCTTGGAGTGTGGAATCATAAAAGAGAAGTATCCCGATATGTTGATGGCATCTATCGGACCAAACATCTTATACCCTCACTCTAATCGTGAGAAAGTGGAACTTGCATCTGTTGAGCGTCTGTTTATATCATTGCAAAATATTGTGAGGGATATTAATGAAAAGTAGTCTGCTGTTTTTGATCTTAGTTGTTAATCTATTTGGTGCAGTTTTACCTGAGAACGCGCCTTTCCCTGGCGGTGTGATCGTTCAAGAAGTTGAGAGTACGATCCAACCAGAAGCCTATGCAGGAAAACGTCAGTTAATGGTACTGCCATCAGGTGAAAAAGATAAGTATTTTATCGTTGCCGGCATAAGCCTCAATAAAAAGGTTGAAACCCCTTTCAAGGTGACGATTAAAGAGGGAAAACAGAAACAGTTCCACAGTTTTATTCTTGAAGATAAAGCATATAAAAAACAGTACATCAACATGAAAAACAAACGTAAAGTCTCTCCTGAGCAGCAGGATATGAAACGTATCAAAGATGAGTCAAGCCGCTCGCGCAAAGCGTTAGCCCTATTTTCATCGAAAAAATTCGCAGATCTCTCTATGGTCAAACCGGTCGATGTCAACATCAGTGATGATTTTGGAAAACGCCGTTATTTCAATAAAAAACCGCGCCGTCCGCATAGCGGTGTCGATATGGCAGCCCCTATTGGCACTAAGATCGTTGCGCCGCTTGCAGGTAAGATCGTAGAAATAGGTGATTTTTTCTTTAACGGCAATGTCATCTTTATCGACCATGGCCTGGGACTTGTGAGTATGTATTGCCATATGCATAAGTTTGATGTTAACAAAGGACAAGTCGTCAAAAAAGGTGAAAAGATCGGTGAAGTGGGTGCAACAGGACGTGTCACTGGCCCGCATCTGCACTGGGGTGTCTCGCTCAATGGATCAATGGTCGACCCGCGTCTCTTTTTTGTGAATCAGAAGTGATAAAGTGCTACACTACGTTTTTTTGAAAATCAGAGGATAATATGAAGAGAATATTTTTAACACTGACACTGCTTGTTTTGATACCATTGACCCTTGATGCCAGACGCAACGGCGAAGGTTTCTTTATCGGATTTGGTGCAGGCGGGACCTACTACAATGACAGTGGGTTCGACTCAGATCTTGGTGCAGACATGAATGATGCCAGTGGTTCATACAAACTTTACACCGGGTATAAATTTAACCATGAAGCAACACTGGAAGGTTCGGTTACAGGTTACGGTGTTTATGACATTGAAAAAGATGGTAGTACTTTGGAGCGTTTAGAGCCAAAATCTGCAGCCGTCTATATCAATTACGGTTCGGACTTTTGGCACAATCAGATAAGACCATTTGTAATAGCAGGTGCAGGACTGCTATGGTTGGACCCTGAGAAGGGTACGATCTATGATGAGGAAGTGTTTTTTAGTCTTCACTATGGGGCTGGACTTCTTTGGACACCTCGTCTGCTTGGTGGATTGGGTTTTAGAGCTGCTTATGAGGGAGACTGGAGCCGCTTTGAAGTACGAGATGATCTTGTCGGTGCTTCTGGGGGTTATGACAACTTTATCGGGACACTCTACCTAGGGGTCGAATATAAATTCTAAGTTAAAAGTTCAGACGTGTTTAAGATGAGCTTCGCCATCTTTCTTAGCACTTAGCACTTAGCACTTAGCACTTAGCACTGGGAAGCATCTATCTCGCTTTAAAACTCTTTTTTGTTTTACAAAACTCTTGCAGAAAACAGTCGCTGTCACATTTTGGGTTTTGGGCGGTACAGATGTAGCGTCCAAACAGTACCATCCCTTGATGTAGCGCATGAAGATCGGTTTTGAACTTTTTGACTAAGGTCTCTTCTGTTTTCAGTGCTGTCTCATCATCACTGAGGCCTAGGCGGTGGGCAACTCTAAAAACATGGGTGTCAACGGCCATGAGGTTAGCTCCTGTGTACTCTATCATTACAACGTGCGCTGTCTTTTGGCCCACTCCTGCCAGAGTGACAAGCTCTTTTTCATCGAGTGGAACCTTGCCGTCATAGACTTCAACCAAACGCTGTGCCATCTTGATAAGATTTTTTGCCTTGTTATTGAAAAAAGAGCAGCTATTGATAATGGCTTTTATATCGTCAAGATCGGCATTGGCAAGCGTGATCGGATCTGGATACTTTTCAAAAAGCTCCGGGGTGAGCAGGTTGACACGCTTGTCGGTGCACTGTGCTGAAAGGGCAACCGCGATCACAAGCTCAAAGGCATTGGTATACGTCAGTTCGGTAACGGCTTCGTCATAACGTTCTATAAACGCTTCTTTGATGGAGGCGATCTCTTTTTTAGTGGCTTTCTTCATGTCTCTGTATCTCTTTATAAGACACCTGTAATAACCTAGGCAGATTACTGCGGTGTGCTTTATTTCATGAATTTTAGCATTAAAGACTGATGTATTGACTCCGTACAATCATAATTGGCACTATTTTAGAAAATCTTTAACTCTATTTGCTACAATAATCGATTATTACAAGTAAAAAATATAGGAATTATAATGGGCTTATTTTCATCTATCAGTAATCTTTTTTCTTCGAAACAGCCACAGACATCATTAACAGGAAGCATGGATGATGATGGCTTTGTCAGTAAAGATCTTTTTTATCAGATCTTGGATCTGGACTGCTCCGTCATACTTTTTTACTCTAAAGAGAGTGGTTGGTTAGGGGCTAATAAACTATTTTTCTCACTTTTTGATTATGAGAATATTCAAGATTTCAGGCAAAAACATGAGAGTGTAAGAGAGCTTTTTGAGAGTGAGGCTGAAGAGGTCTTTACTGATGAGGAAGACAAGTGGCTTGACTATATTAAAGATCAAAAGAGTGAAAATGGTTACCGCGTCTTAGTCAAAGACAAAAATGGTGTAGAACGTCATATCAAGATCAAAGTAAGTATTCTAAAACAGAAAGGGATCGATCTCTATCTTTTACAGATGGATGATGTCTCTGAACTTGAGAATGCACTGTGCAAGACACATGAGATCGAAAAGCTTAAAACTAAGTTTTTGGCAAATGTCGGCCATGAATTTAGAACACCTATGAATGGTATTTTGGGTTTTGTTGAACTGTTGGAACACACTCACCCGACAGAGAGCCAAAACGAATATATTCACATGATCCACTCCTCTGCACGTAACCTTATGACAAACATCGAAAGCCTGCTTGACCTTGCGCAGATGGAGGGGGGACGATTTACAGTTAATGACAGTGAGTTTAACCTCTTTGCCGAGATGGAAGAGATGGCACAGCTGTATACTTCTGAAGGGCGTGACAAAGGGATCAGTGTCTCTTTTTATGTGGGTGCAAAACTACCGACCTATATTCAGGGTGATCTTCGTAAACTTAAACAGATTATGTACAACCTCATTAACAATGCACTGAAGTTCACCCCTAGAGGCGGCAAAGTCGTGGTTGAGGTGAGACTGCTCAAGTGGGCTGATGCCGGTCGTTGTACCATCGGTTTTACGGTGCGTGACACAGGTCAAGGTATACCGAAAGATCAGATAGCGAAAGTAACCAAGCCGTTTGAATCAGGCGATCAGGCGGACCAGCGTCTAGGTATTGGGCTAAGTCTCTCTCACGGGCTTGTTGAACTGCTTGGGGGTGATCTTAAAATCGCTTCTGAAGAGGGACGCGGCTCTCAGTTTAGTTTTACACTTTCATTCAGTGCGGCAAAAGAGAACTCGTTCCAAAGTGTAGAGAACAAACGTGTCAAAGTAGCACTGCTTGATGATAAAAAGATCGATGATGCGAACTTGCTGACAAATTATCTACGCAGTTTTGGATTGAGTGTTGAAAAAGTACATACATTAGATGAAAGCATTTATGATAACATTGACATGCTCTACCTTGTGGCATCTCAGGAGCAGTCAGCCTGGTTAATGAAGCTAGGTACCTATGATAAAAAATGCCGTGTTGTCCTTATCTTGGATGCCGGTGAAAAACTCCAAACGCGTACAACCCATATTGTTGATTATGTGATCAACAAACCACTGTTGCCGACACGTATTTCTGAGCATGTGAGTATGGCTTTCAAACTTCAAGAACCGGAAGGGGCTAAAGAGAAGTTGAACCAAAAAGGGCTTCGAGCACTTGTTGTTGAAGACAACCTTATTAATCAACGTCTGATCTCTATTCTTCTGCAAGAGTATGACCTGAAAGTGTCGACAGCGTCTGATGGAGAAGAAGGTGTTCGTAAGTGTGAGAACCAGGAGTTTGACATCGTCTTTATGGATATCGACATGCCGGTTAAAAATGGTATTATCGCTACCAAAGAGATCAAAGAACGTATGTCGAAGTCAGCAACAATGCCGATTATCGCATTAACCGCATTAGCGATGGAAGGTGACAGAGAGAACATCTTGCAAGAGGGTCTTGATGATTACCTGGCTAAACCGTTGACGCGTGCTAAACTGGAATATATCCTAGAAAAGCATCTCCAAGTACAAATCGTCTAACTTTAAAAGTTCCAGCTTCGGCGCATCTAATCTTATTGATATTACTTTACTCTTCACTCAACATACATTTAGTATGTTTAGTTTGAGATATCGTACCGATGTACGCTGTCGGCTAAACATTTTGCACAACCTGCACCTGAGAGCCGTTAAGAAAAAGCCAATTGCTTGGCTTTTTTAGGATCGGAACCAAAGCAGATGTACGAAGTACCTGCGACGGGTGACCTTTTTCTATTTATTGAACTGTTTTAGATGAGCTTTGCCATCTTTTCATAATTGATTCACTATTCACCATCCGTTTAACAAGCGAGACTATACTTGTCGCAGAATATAAACCTAAGGAATTCGTTTGAGATTAGCATTAAAAGTATTAGTATCAACAGCACTATTAAGTTCAATGGCAGCTGCTGCAGTTGTAGCAACAGTAAACGGTACACAGATCACAACAGATGAGGTTAACCAAGTTCTAATGGAAGGAACGCAAGGTCGTTTCAATACACTTCCAAAAGAGAAACAAGGCGAACTTCGCAAACGTATTGTTGAGGGTATGATCGCTCAAGAACTTGTTTATGCAGATGCTAAAAAAAGTGGCGTACTTACATCAAAAGAGTATAAAGCTGAACTTGAAGAAGTGATGAAGCGTGTTGAAAAACAGCTTGCCTCTAAAGTGTGGGAAAAACAGCAGTTTGACAAGATACAACTGTCAGATGCAGAGATCAGAAAGTATTATGACTCTCACACTAATGAGTTTGTTGAAAAAGAGAAGGTCCATGCACGTCACATTCTTGTAAAAACAGAGTCAGAAGCGAACACGATCATTGCCGGTCTTAAAGGTAAACAGGGCGAGGCTCTAAAAACTGCTTTTATTGAAGATGCAAAGAAGTTCTCTACCGGTCCTAGCGGTCCAAAAGGTGGAGATCTTGGCTCATTCCCACGTGGTCAGATGGTGCCGGAGTTTAATGATAAAGTCTTTACTATGGACGTTGGTACGATTACTACGACTGCTGTTAAAACACAGTTCGGTTATCACATCATCTATCTTGAAGATAAGATAAGTGGTAAAGAGCTTGGGTTTGATGATGTTAAGAGCTTTATTGAGCAAAAATTGAAGATGGAAAAATTTAAAGAAGCGATGGAAAAGAAGATGAAGTCACTTCAAAGTACAGCTAAGATCACTTACGGAAAGTAACATCAACCTTCCTTCTGCCGTTGAATCATTTGAATGTTACGGCAGGAAACTCTATATCAAACGTGACGATCTTATCGATGAAGATCTTAGCGGTAACAAATTCCGAAAACTCCAATTTTTATTAAACACTCCCTCAAACACCTATCAACGTATTATCTCATACGGCGGAAACCAGTCTAACGCAATGGCCTCTATTGCAGCACTTTGCAAGCGTAAGGGATGGGACTTTCTCTATATTACCAAGACACTTTCCGAGACACTTAAACAACATATTAGCGGTAACCTGCTGGCAGCACTAGGTGATGGCATGGAGCTTTTAGAAGTACCTCATGAAGAGTATAGAGAGGTTGTAGAATCACTGTACTCACCAACACCGGACAAGAGAGTGCTTGCTGACGAAGGAGATCTGGTTTTGGCTCAAGGCGGCGCTGACCTTGGTGCGAAAGAGGGTATTGCGTTATTGGCTGAGGAGATACGGCTTTGGCAACATGAAAATGCTATCAAAACTCTTACCGTCGTAACACCTTCGGGTACGGGGACAACAGCTTATTTCCTTGCGGCGTCTCTATCTGATGTCACTGTTATAACAACACCGCTTATAGGTTCAAAAGAGTACCTTAAAGAGCAGATGCAGTTCTTGGGCACACTACCGGACAACCTGACAATTATTGAGACGCAGAAAAAGTACCGTTTTGGCAAGACGTATAAAGAGTATATTACAGTCTATCAAGCGTTGTTAGACCAAGGTATAGAGATGGATCTTCTATATGCACCTAAGATGTTGATAGCACTTTCAGAAGTATTAGAAAAGATTGATGGCGAGATACTCTATGTACATAGTGGCGGGGTAAAGGGTAATATCTCAATGTTAGCGCGATATCATTATAAAGGCCTATGTTAAACGTACCTTCCCATTAAATGACGAGAAGAATAAAAGCAGCTCTTGTATGTAGGTTTCGAGCTCTCTACTGATTTTACAATTTAGGTAATATTATGGCACTAACTAATATTGGTCACATGTCACCATATGTTTGACACCATATGTTGAAGTAAAGGGCACCTCTAAAAACCCTAGTCATCCTCAGCAACAGAGAGGGATTCACAATCAAGGCGACCTTTCGAAGCCCTAGCCATAACTAAGGAGAGTAAGGACAACGCGGAGTGTGGATTCCTCTCTGTTGCCCAAAGGGAGGGTCAACGAGAGCGATATCGCATAGAGTTTTTCATCTTCATAACTTTGGCTATGACTCAAAAAAAGTTCTATACGATCTCATCTCTCTTTGTTCCCTCTGAGGATGACTAGGGTTTTTAGAGGTGCCCTAAATATTTATTTTGGTAAAATTCTCACAATAAACTATCTAAATCTTTGATATCAAAGATTGTAAAAAGCACAAATATAAAGGTTTTAATAATGAATTTAGCTGAAAAAGTATTAGCAGTAAATAATGATCTTCCTATTCGAACAGATGCCCCTGTACATAGCGGTAAGGTGCGCTCTGTTTATTGGTTGACGGAGAATGACAGTAAGCGTTTGATTAAAGAAAAGGGATATGATGTGCCTATGGACACACCCCTAGCTATAATGGTTATTAGTGACCGTATCTCTGCCTTTGATTGTATCTGGAAAGGCGAGGGGAACATGCAGGGTGTACCGGGTAAGGGAGCATCACTTAATGCTATTTCTAACCATTGGTTTAAGCTGTTTAAAGAGCAAGGACTCGCTGATAGTCATATCCTTGATATCCCACACCCCTTTGTTTGGATAGTGCAAAAGGCTAAGCCAGTGATGATTGAGGCTATTTGTCGTCAGTATATTACTGGTTCAATGTGGCGCTCATATGAAAAAGGTGAACGTGAGTTTTGTGGGATTGAAATAGCTGAAGGATTAACAAAAGATTCTAAGCTACCTGAGCTACTGCAAACACCTTCTACTAAAGGAATATTAACAGGTATTCCTGGTGTTCCAGCCGTAGATGATGTTAATATCACCCGTAAAAACATTGAAGATAATTACGAAGCTTTTAATTTTAAATCATTAGATGATATAACACTTTATGAGAAGCTATTAACCGAAGGGTTTGATGTGATTTCAAAGGAACTTGCAAAGCTGGATCAAATTTTTGTTGATACCAAGTTTGAATTTGGATACGTAAAAGACCGTCAAGGAAATGATAAGCTGATTTATATGGATGAAGTAGGTACACCAGACTCATCACGTATTTGGGATGGAGAACAATACCAAGCTGGAAAGGTAGTAGAAAACTCTAAAGAAGGCTTCCGCCAGTTACTGCTTAAGCATTTCCCTGATCCAGATATCTTATTAAACAAGTCTCGTATGGAAGAGCGTGAAGCCTTAGCTCGTGATAATGAACTGCCAACAGAGGTCTTAATGAATGTTTCAAAAACCTATACCGATATAGCAGAGAAAATCACAGGTGAAAAAATCGTACTTTCTGAAAACCCAAAAGCAGAAATCATTACTATATTACGCGAGCAGTATCAGCTTATTGATTAAAAAATGGGTCAGCGACCAATATTAGTTTTATATATCTAATGGAACTAAGTCCTCTAGTTAATAACTTCAGCATCATGGTTTGTAAAAGATCTAAAACCATAGTAGAGCTATCAAACAATTTTGAACTAAGGCCAAAGCCTTAAACCATAAACATCATTTTTGCAGCGATGACAATAAGTAGTCCTAAAACGATGACAAGTTTATGAAAATGGTGTTGCATAAAATGGCTTTTTTTACCATTGGTAAACTTTACAAACAGGTTTAAAAGCACGCCTAAGACGATCACGCTCGCCAAAGCAATTTTAAACATTAAAAGCTGTTGGAGAGGTGTCTCAAAGACACCTGCATCTGCATTGATGTAGCGTGACATCATCATCCCGCCTGTTAACACTAAAAGCAGTAAAGTGAGTGGAAATATCTTAAAACTTCTTTTCCCAAGCGATTGTGTTATCTCTTTGTCCGTCTCTTTAGAGAATCTATTTTTAAGTACAGAGATCACTGCAAGATCGGTAAATACATAGCCAAGAAAGATAATGGCTAAAACTAAGTGAATGATGTTGGCGTAAGGGTAGATTGCTTCCATAACATAACTCCTGAATATTTAAAAGATTATAGTGAAATTGGCTTGTATGCTACCCCAAGAAAACAAATACTATAAAGTTTAGTAAGTGTTAGGATGAACAAGCGGAACAAGGGTCGAGAATAATGATAGACACCTAAGAATCTAAGTACATTGTTGTATACGATAGATTTTGTATCAAACAATAGTGATAGTTTTGGACTGCTCGTTCTTGGTAAAAATGTATCTGAAGAAAGATAATGTGTAAATAGTTATTGTTATCACCTCGTATGAGTTTTTTTGACCCCTCTATTTTCGATGTTGGAGCGGTACCGTCATAAAGGCATTTGATTGGGACCACTCTCGCCAGATGACGAGAATATTTGAAAGAGGTGTCTTAGTTTCTGTTAAGTGCGTTTAGATCGCTAAAGGCCTGCTCAACACGTGCTGCCAATGTTAGCTGTCCGGCACGTAACCATTTACGTGGATCGTAATATTTTTTGTTTGGCTTGTCGTCACCGTCTGGGTTTCCGATCTGGCCTTGCATGTACGCTTTATGACTTTCGTAATAATCTTTAACGCCTTCCCAAGTCGCCCACTGGGTGTCGGTGTCGATGTTCATCTTGATAACACCATAGCCAAGAGCCTCTTCGATCTCTGATTGAGCAGAACCTGAACCACCGTGGAACACAAAGTTTACAGGCTTGG
>JBATWM010000071.1:0-2051 GCA_049672605.1 Sulfurimonadaceae bacterium | reverse complement strand
TTTTTATTTCAAAATAGAGTGCCTTAAAGAGGTGAAACATTTTGCTACAATATATGTAACTTCATCATAAGGATCAAATATGAGTGTTGCACTAATCTACGATCCGATTTTTCTGGAGCATGATACCGGGACAGGACACCCTGAATGTGCAGACCGGTTACGCTCCATACTGCAGCATCTTGAACCTTTGCGTGACACCCTTTTATGGCTCGAACCCGCTCCCGCATCCCATGAACAGCTACTGCTGGTGCATACGGATGAGCATATAGCCCTGGTCGAACATGCATCCAGTCTCCAACGTCCCATCGATGCCGATACACAGACCTCGTACGACTCCTATGAGGCTGCGCTCAAAGCTGCCGGTGCCGGCATAACTGCCGTTGATACCGTCTCATCAGCAAAAGCATCCGCCGCCTTTGCCGCCGTGCGGCCGCCGGGGCACCACGCCACGACACACCGATCCATGGGTTTTTGCCTCTTTAACAACATCGCGGTTACCGCACGCTATGCTCAGGAGATGGGGTATGAAAAGGTACTTATTGTCGATTTCGACGTGCACCACGGAAACGGAACACAGGAGATCTTTTACGACGACAGCAGCGTGTTCTATTTCAGCTCCCACCAGTACCCGGCTTATCCGGGAAGCGGCTCTTCGTACGAGACCGGCAGCGGTGAAGGCGAAGGGTATACCTTGAACTTCCCCCTTGCCGCCGGATCTGGTGATGCGGATATCCTTCCGCTCTATGAGGAGTCTCTGGCCGAAATCGCCGCGACGTTCCGGCCCGATATCATCCTGGTTTCGGCAGGTTACGACCTGCACCGTGCCGACCCCCTGGCCTCTTTAAATGTGACAACAGAGGGTATTGTACAGATAGTCGCAGCCATTATGGAGTGCTATGATGCACCGAAGCTCTTTTTTCTTGAAGGGGGCTACAACCTCGAAGCCCTCGGAGAGTGCGTTGCCAAAACCATCAAAACGATGCAGGCATACGACTAATATCGATGCATATAACAAACTTGGTGTGATGGGTTAGCCAAATATTGCATAAAAAAAAGAGGAAAATCATCTGTCGAAGCAGACATGACCCGATCTCTACACTTCAGGAGAGTTTCACCCCAAAACACAATTCATATCTGCAGGAGCATTACCGTCTTTTCGTCTTCTCTGTCAACGCGTCATGGATCTTTCCGTTTGTAGCGACAACGATACGTTCATCGAGGGTATAGCCTCTGCCATCTTCCTGAGTGATCTTACCGCCCGCTTCAAGCAGGATCAAAAGACCGGCGGAGACATCCCACGGCTTGAGGTTGACCTCATAGTACCCGTCAAACGTCCCCCGGGCGACATAACAGAGGTCGATCGCCGCCTAACCGAGACGGCGCACATCTCGCGTGCAGGGTAGAACAGCCTCCATCGTCTGCATGACCCAGCGAAAATCTTCGCCCTCTTCAACCTTGGTATAGGGAAAGCCCGTAGCGATGAGCGAGTTTTGTAGCGTATCTGTGTCGGTCACCTGCAAGGGGCTATCATTCATCGTCGCGCCTCTGCCTGTTTCCGCATAGAAGAGCTCTTCGAGGATGGGATTATAAACCACTCCCGCAACCGCACTTCCCCCTTCCCAGATGCCGATGGAGATCGCACAAAACGGGATACCGTGTATAAAATTGGTCGTCCCGTCAATCGGGTCGATATAAATCGCCTTGTCAGGGTAGACGATCTCCTCGCTTGTCTCCTCGCCGACAAGAGTATGTTCTGGAAAAGCAGCCCCCAGTTTCTCTTTTAAAAAGAGTTCTATCTGTAGATCATACTGCGTCACCAGGTCAATGGCGCTTTTAAAGGTGATCGACTTGCTTTTTCCGTAGCCCTCACGAAACAGGGGAGCGGCCTCCTGGGCAATCTCTTTTAAGATCTCATACAACGCTGTATCATTTTTTGCTCAAATATTCTATTTAAAGCACCTTCAAAAATCTTTTTGAATAAATTTAATTGATTCTCTTTATCAGATGTCTCTATAAAAGTATCAAACCAATTTTTACCAATATAAGCATCT
>JBATWM010000070.1:0-16967 GCA_049672605.1 Sulfurimonadaceae bacterium | reverse complement strand
CTCTGGATCGTAGCGACCAACCCGCTGGTCAGTTTTGTCGACCAGGACAAACTGCGCAAGACCCTCGCCAAGCTGGACATGCTGGTCGTGCAGGACGCCTTTATGGGTGACACGGCGCAGATCGCCGATGCGGTCTTCGCAGCAGCGACATGGGGTGAGAAAGAGGGCACCTACACCAACTCTGAACGCCGTGTCAACCGTGCCAACAAAGCGGTTGAACCGTTCGGCAACACCAAGTCGGACTTTGACATCGTGGTCGACTTCAGCCGCCATTTTCAGGGTGTCCATGAGATGCTCTTTGACGGCTGGACAAAACCGGGCGATGCCTTTGAGGAGTGGAAAGAGGTGAGCCGAGGTCAGCTCTGCGACTACTCGGGCATCACCTACGAACTCTTAGAGGAGGAGGGCGGAATCCAGTGGCCATGTAATGCTGAAAACCCTAAGGGGACTAAACGTCTTTACGGCGAGGGGATGGACTTTAAAACCGCCGACAAAAAAGCAAAACTGCTGCCGCTTGACTGGTACCCGATGGAAGAGAACCTAAGCGAAGCCTTCCCTATAATGCTAAACACAGGCCGTACCGTAGAGCAGTGGCACACCCGAACCAAAACACGCTCTATCGACATCCTCAACAACCTTGCCCCCGAAGCATGGGTAGAGATCAACCCTGTTGATGCCCAGCAGCTGCAAGTCAACAGCGGCGACAGACTGACCCTCTCGTCGCCTCGCGGAAAAGTGAAAGATGTCGTTGTCAAAGTGACACAGAACATGGCACCGGGTCAGGTCTTCGTACCGTTCCACTTCAATGAGCAGCTCATCAACCAGCTGACCCAACCGCTCTTCTGTCCAAAGTCAGGCGAGCCGAACTACAAACAGACCGCTGTTCAGCTGCATTCTGAAAAAGTACCGGAGGGTATCAAGGTGAAAGAGCAGGACATTGCCGGTTCACTCAGTCATGAAAAAGTAGCAGAGAAAAACCGTAAGGTCGAAGTAAAAGAGATGCAGGCGTAAGGTATCTAGAACTTTACGCCTAGGTTTAGCAGTAACGTGTTAACGTCGTCTGCTACTGTTTGTTAGCTGGTATAATGGAGCTTACTTCACAAGCTCGATCTCTCCAAGTCGCCATGTTTTTTCGTACCAGGCCTCAAGCGGACCATAAAGGCGGAAGATAACACTCCAACTTTTGCCGGGAACACTCTGAACCCAGTTGTTCTCATGGCCTTTCGGCGCTTTTGGACCGAAGTAAATATCGTAGGACCCATCGGCATTTTTGATCATACCAGGCTTATTGTTGTCTATTCCCGGGAACCGTTCGTCGGTTTGCAGCATCGAACGGGTCTGGTTGTCATAGAGCGTGAAGGACCAGAAGTCTTTGGCCGGCACATTAGGCGGTACGTGGACCTTGTAAGTCTTACTGCCGTCCAAGGTATTGTTTTCGGCATCTTTGTATGCATAAGCGTATTTCGAGCCCTTTCCTATGATCTTAAAGGCCATGGCAGGTGTAATCCCGGTCGCGTAGAAGTGAAAGCCTGCTCGCACATCCACCAGCGTAGCTCCATCATTTACCCAATCATACTTTCCTCCCGGAAATGGATTCAGCCAATTGCTTTCGCCCGGATGGAAATAGAACATCTCGTCGCGAGGGTTTGACCAGATGGTCTTCACGGTGACCGCTCCCGCAGCAGCAGCGGCAGTCATGATCTTCTTCATTCGAGCATCGGGCTTGAATGGCTCTCCTTTTTTGATGCCGATGGAAGCCAGTGTCCCTAAGATCTCCGAGTTCTCTCCGACGCTTGGCTCAGCCTGAACTACTTCGTTTATCTCTTCGTAGATCTTGTAGTCCATACGGTGAATCGTGTTGACAAACTTACCGGAAGCGTTGACAAACTTCATCTTTGGCGGATTATTCTTTTGCGACAGCGGATAAACACGGAAAGTCTTCTTGGTTGCATCCACTGCTGGTTTAGGAGAACCGTCTACCTGGAAGCCGCGCCAAATCACCCAGTTGCCGTAGGTTTTGGTATGTTTAACGTAATACCCCTCTGGTATAGCTCCCTTATATCCCGGGGGAATGATCAGAAACTTGCCTCCCTTGCTTTTGTCCGGTCCGAGACGCCCGAAGTCTGCGACGTATTTGAACCAGTGATCATCAATGATTCCCAACACATCCGGCGGGGTTTCAATGACCATTGGTTCATCCTTCAGTTCAAGCCATGTCATCATGTATACACTCGTAGTGTTAGCGGTAAGGAATAGTGCCTTGGAGTCCATTAGGTCCTCAAAGAGAACCGCTGTAGTATTAGCCGGCCCGAATTCCAAAATTCCTTTGCGCATCGCATCCATGGATGCGATCTGGATACCGCTCAGAAAGGCCTGAAAGGCATGCTGGTAGTCCAGATGATCATAGACCTTCTGCACGGTATCCTTGTCGGGCACGCCGTCAAAGAAATTCAGGTCACCAAAGCGGGTCTCAATTTTGTCCGGGGTTGCGATGCCCGGCGGGACCTCCGCCGTCATCTTCATCTTGGGAGCTTCTGTCGCCCAACCCAGATTGGCCGTCACCAGCACGGCCAGGCTACTCGTTATGAAAAGTTGCTTTGCTTTCATGTTTAGATACCTCCAAATTTTAAATACGAACTTTTTCATTAGAGTATACTATAAAACGATATTGACATTATTTTATATCAAGGTCTTAGCGAAGTCGCTGGATTGTCATTGTTGAAAATATAGAGTGTGATGAAAGAGATATGGGCGTAAGCCTGCTAGAGGCTGACATCCCTTGTTTTTTTGCCCCACAGGCTATGTAGCAGCAGCGCAAGAATCGAACCAATAATGGCAAAGGCCATATCTTTTTGTGCGTCCCAGATGTCCCCTTGGGTGAGGGCCTCTAAACAGACCTCGCTGGAATATTCGCAAAACACCACCATGGTGAGCCACTCCAGAACTTCATACCCGGCACCGATACTGGTGATGAATAAAAATGCGATCAGATAGCTTACTCTTTTGGAAATTCCCTGATGGTAAAACACCTCAAAAAACGGCACGAACACCATGAGTCCGAAGAGAAAATGGATGACCTGGTCGTAGTAGTTTCGGTCCCAGCCGAACCACTCTGAGTACCAGATGAAATAGGTCATGTTGTTGTAGGTCATGTGTGCGCCAAAGAGATGCAAAACGACAAAGGCTGTCAGGCTGAGGTAGGTTAAGTTGTTAAAGTTGTACTGTTTGTCGAGCCATAGCACCACGGGAAACACCGTGACGACCAGAATGTTCTCCAGTGCCCATATACCAAAGTCAACAGGGTTGATAGCCAGCACCACCCAGAATATTACAAATATGACAATCAAGCTTTTTTTGAACATAATTATTTAGTACATTCCACAATATATTTTATTTGCCAGATCTTCAGTCGTGTCGGCATTTTTACTTCCCTTTTTGACTTCTATAGCTTCTAAAATTATTGTAGCATATAAGTGGAGATATTGCCCATGGGATGTGATTTTAAAGTGACACAGAACATGCCACCGGGTCAGCTCTTTGTCCCGTACTTTTCCATAAAAGCATGAATGGCTCAAAAGCTAAAAGCGACAGACTGTTTTCAGAAGTCATGATTATTTCGAAATCAATCTATTTAACTTTACACGGCTTTTTAGGAAGATTGTTCACGTCAGGCTTATAGTAACGAACAACGTAGTAATAGGGCTCTCCCGCATTAACCGGCATCCAGTAGGTACCGTCTTTAGGCTCTTCTGCACTAAACGTTATCGTGATATTCCCATTTTTGTCCGGCTTGGTGTTGTAGGCATTAAACAAGTCGTTTTTACCCGGAAGAGTATTTCTTGTTAATGCACTGTAACGGGTTACTGACCAGAAAAGTTCTACCCCTTTAGGCTTGTATGGAAATGTCAATACTTCCGTTTTGTCCCCATTGAGAACTTCGTCATTACAGTTGGTAAAGAAAGGTCCATAGTAAGCATGGTGCACCGGAAGCCCTAAATGCCCGATCAAGGCAAGGGCACGGAACACAGGATTATTACTGCCTGTTTCATCACTGTCAATGGGACCGAACAGACCCCTGTTTCCGGTTGAGCTGTACTTAGGCGCAACCGCACCGAGATACTTGCTTACTCTTATGTAGTCATCTTGGTCAAAATCGATTTCAGATGTCAGAATACCCTTGTTTTGAGGGTATACATCGTGTGTATCAAGAGTAAATTGGATCGGATTTCCGATTACCAGCTTTTTGCTTTTGCCTGTGAGTGTTATCTGTTGCTGAATAGCCATTGTATTGACCATATCTTCGGCTGTCTTGACCTGTATGCGTATAAAAAGGTGCGGGTAATCGCCCGGACTTTCAATGACGGTAGCCCCCTCAGGGACCTTCATATCTTTGCCTTTGCGCACGATGGCAAATTTGCCTACAGGATGGATCTCTTCATAAATAGTGTAATGTTCTTGATCTGTGATGTGAATGGAGTAGTATCGCCCCTTTTCAACCTTGGGAAACTCCACAACAGCAGGCCCTTCCGTCAGGTCAAGAACGGCTTTTGAGTACAGATGGTCTAACGCAGGCGTTACCACAGCATCAGTACCTTCTGTCGGTAGTTTTTTTGTGTGAAGCAGTTTGTTCGTTCCACCTGCCTCTTTCGCTGTTGTCTCCATATAGACGGCATGGTGGTAAGCTTTAAAAGCATGAAGTTCTGCGTCACTGGGACGTTCAGCAGTTGCATCAGCCACGCAAGAAGTTGAAAATCCTAACATCATAAAGATGACCAGTGTCAATCCGAAGAATTTTTTCATGTTGTATCCTTTGCCTTTTATACATTCTATACTGTTTTTTCTTCGGGATTAATCAAAACACCTGAAACCTATACTTTCAGAACATGGCACCGGGTCAGCTCTTTGTCTCGTTCCATTTCAACACTCAACTCATCAACCAGCTGACCCAACCGCTCTTCTGTCCAAAGTCAGGCGAGCCGAACTACAAACAGACCACTGTGCAGCTTCATTCTGAAAAAGTACCTGAAGGTATCAAAGTGAAAGAGCAGGACATTGCCGGTTCATTTAGTCATAAGAAAGTTACAGAGAAAAATCGTAAGGTTGAGGTGAAAGAGAAGAGTGTTTAGCAATATTGAATCCGTGTTTGGAGTTCATATTGTGTGTAAGGTTTTGTTAGAGTTTATATTTGTCATAATAGTCATTTAATAGTTGTAACAGTTTTGTATTTTCTTTATTTAATTTTAGATTAGATAAAAGTTCATGAAACTTTTTGATATCTGGAGCTTTTTCAAAATTACATATATTTAGTGTATCTCTGGTTGTTATTGAAAACTTTTCTATACCACTTCTTTCAATATTGCTTGACAACTCAGAAATCATATCCCAAGCATGAATATTAAGATACTCTGATTTTGATATTTCCAAGTCATCACTTTTTAAACCAATTTTCTTTTGTAGTTCACTAAGTTGATCATATAAATCATGACTCTTATTGAATGCACCTTCTGAAAAGCGTCCAGCGTTAGTAAGAGCTACTAAATTTGTTTGAATTAATGGTTTTGCTACTTCTTTAAGATTTTCAATGGTTGCATTTGCTTCATCCACAACTTGTTTGAGTTCAGCTTCAAAGCCAGCACCTTTGAATTTTGAAAACTTAGGTAGATTGGCAAATGCTAAGAATATGCTACTCGCGGCAACGGCAATTCCCATTTCAACGCTCATCCCTTTAAGTCCAAAAACAAAAATTGATGTAATCAAGAGAATAAATCCAATAATATTTGTAAATTTTTCCATCATATTCCTTGAGTACGTGTTGTTACTCTAATATTTGAGTTCACCAATAAATGTCCGAAAGATATTTATTAGTGTGCGACGATTTGTTAGACAATTAATCTCGTGGCAATAAACCATTTTTATTTCGCTCTGGAATAGGGAGAGCTTTTTCTTTTAAATGAGAAAGTATTTTAGACTCATAATGATGTGCCCATCCATCCCAATTTCCTTGATAACATATATTACATACATCTAATTTATATCGTGGAATGTGCTTTCCATCATATCTATGTCTACCCATTTGGTAAGAACAGGCACATAACTCACAGGTAAACATGAATTTTTCATTATTCATAAATTATTCCTTCCTAATATGTAGTTTAACGTTTTGTTCACCAATTTGTTATATATTATTGTTGCTAAAGTAAAATAAAATTAGTAGATTCATTTATTTACATTATCTTTAGTTTCAGGGTTTGGTTTTGCTTTAACATAGTTCTTACCATTAATATTTGTCGTAGTATGGTTTGGATGTTTTCCTTCTTTGACTTCTTTTACCAATTTGTTTCTTGGTATATTTTTTGCTCTGCCTTGAATATTATATGTATCATTCCCGCCTTTTGCACCATCGTGATTACCATTTATATTTGTTGCCATTTTAAATCCTTATAAAACATTAAAACTAAACTATCATAGCAAATCAATTTACATCAAAAATATTACAAATTGACATGTTTTTTTGTATTTTGTAAGATCTTAAAAAAAAATATTTTGTACATATAACGTTTGAGTTCACCAATAAATGCCTCGTGGCATTTATTGGTGTGCGACGACTTGTTAGATTTTTTTTGTTATTGGTTTCTTACCAGCAAAGTACAAGAGCACATATATATTCTGATTATTCCAGCCGAAATAGTTACTTCCACTGAAATTGTAAACTTGAGCATCTGACGGTTCAATTCGTGCATTTAACCACGAATCCTCTGGCGACCAAATGTACTTTTTTTGTCTAAAAGGCCAATTTCCTTTTTTAGTGAAAAGCTCCATATATTCAAGTAATATTGGTTTTGATGATAAGTTTTTAATGCTTATATCGTGCCCCAAGTCTTCATCACCTCTTAGGATTTGACCTACTTCAACTTGAAATCTATTGTTCCAGTATTCAACAATCTTAAGCACCGACAAAATGGTGGATAGAACTGCACCCCACAAAGATAGCAAGAATATTACTTCCAGATCTGTACCAAATATATCCACAACAATATCCTTAGATTAAATTTGCTTTGACTACTAGAGTATAGCTCTATCTAACTACTTGATACCCATCATACTATAGGAATAAGCCTGAATATACCCAAATAACTAACATAAAAAATGTAGTGCTATTTTTATATTTAAAGTCCTTAGTTTTGTGACTTACCAGCCGTCACTCTTTTCTTAACGAGTTGAAAGATCCCCACAAAAAGCAGAATAAAAAAAGCCGTGGTGAAACCACTTTTCAGTATCGTAAAAGTGCTGGCTGTGTTGACCAGACTGTGAGGTAGATCGGGATAGGACTTTAGCATTTGAACGATGCTTATGTTTTCGAGATAGTCAAAAAGGCCAGCGATCATCGGGGTGAGAGCAAAATAGAAGATCTTAGAATCAGCGGCATAGCCTTTGCCGAAAAGCCATGTCAAGAGCAGGGCATTGGTAATGGCGAACAAGCCGGGGTAGAGAAAGTCCATCGGCAGTTGAAGGGTCAGGTAAAGATGCCTTCCTTCAGCCCCTAAGGCCTCAAGCAGTGCGATCGCATACTCATAGGTGTATCCGGCAGGGGAGAGGTCGAACAAGGCCTTGCCTTGGGCAAAGCTCTCAACGGCAGGAAGTGTGTAGAAGAGCATGGTCAAGTAGACCACCATCGTCGCTATGAAAAACCCTAGGACGACTTTGCCCGAAGCCCACCTCTTAAGGAAATTGACCGCTTTTTCCATATGCATCCCCTATTACTGACTATTTAATCTCCTCCATAGTATATAAACAAGCCTAAAAGAATTGAATATCTAACAGGGAACTAATTAGCGTAAATGTGGTGTATGTTTATTTACTCTTCTTTTGCACGCTTTTCTTAGCAACAGGTTTTTTAGTTGTTACTTTCTTCGTGGTTTTTTTGAGCGGATTTGCCGTCGTTTTTGTACTCTTTTTTAGTACTTTTTTCTTAGGTGCACTTTTTTTAGCAACAGTTTTAACACTTTTTGAAACTCTCTTAGACGGTTTTGCGATCTGCTCTGATGCTTTTTCAATGCGGAGTAAAATAGCCTTGGCCTCTTCGAGTGCTTGTTGGGCTCTTTCGATCACTTTTAGTAAGTTTTTATCAACCCTAATACGATATTTTCCATTCTCCTTGAAAGTGACTAGGGCGTCGTCTTTGATCATCTTATAGACAGACTTCTCATTTTTGGCAATCAGTTGGGCGTACTCTTTTACTGTCATATTCTTCATCTGTTTTCCTTTTTATGCGCTGCGTAGCAGGTTGACATACCAATCTTCACGATGGTAGCTTCGTTGTCGTTTGAGGGTCAGTTGAAAGGCATTGTTAAGGCATAGCACTTCATCGATATGCTCTTCGGGGACTTCCAACTCTTCAAGGCAGTACGATTCGATATCTTGCTTATTGTACATGTCTGGCCAATCCCAGCCGCTGTCTAGAGAGCGGATCAAAAAAACGTTATCTTTCATAAAAAGCTTCCTTTGTTGATTTGGTGTAAGTATTGTAAAGGGTGAGCATATCAGTTGGATTACTGAAGTGACTCAGTTTGGAAACAGAATGAGAGGGTAGGGGTTACGATGTAAACTGTTATGACATTGTATGTAGCGATAGCCATGGAAGGAGGATCTATTATGCAAGTGCATAATAGAGTGTTGATGTTTACGCTGCGTAAAGCTCTTTTTCACGAGCGATGAGGATGTCTGCCAAGAAGAAGTACGCCTCTTTCCATGCTTCGATAACATCATCAGTCGCTGCATCGCCGAGAACATCTTTAACCGCTTGCAGGAGTGAAACACCGACTAAAGGGTAGTGCTCAGGTTTAACCTTGGTTCGCACATGTGTCTGTGCCATGTTCTCTACTGCTTTAGAGAGAACGTCAAGATTGTCAATGTTCGCGGCATAGGCTGAAACAGCACCCGCAAGTTTTTTGTGCTGGCTAGGATCAGCGTCTCTAAAAAGCTCTTTAGTCTCCGGATGGTTTGCAAACAAGATCTCATACATACGTGTAGTGATAGCCTCGCTGTTGGCAGCAACCGGTGCTGCGGTTGCCTTGACGATTTCGATAGTTTTTGGTGATAGGCTCATTGTCTTTTCCTTGTTGGGTAGGTAGTTGTTTCAACCATGTAACCATGATTAACCTTCTTTTGGAATACGCGTATAAATAATATTATCAAAAATATGAGATGGATTAGGTAGATTGTTGTATACAAAATAGACAATTACAATAAACCCGCTACTTAAATCTTGAAGGTAATGGAATGGGCGTTAGCTTCCCGAGGAAAAGGAAAGCAAAAAGAGACGTTGGGTGGTCACTTGTCCATTTTCGGACTCTCTTTCACAACTATCTCTTCTACATTTTGCAGCGGAAGCTCTGTTTGCAGACGAAGTACATTGCGCAGTGCTTTAGTAAAGCTCTTACTCAGATGCAGGTCGTTCACGGCAATGGTGGTCATCTCCGACGTGATGGCGCGGTTATTGGCAATATCATGAATCAACGTCATATTGTTTTTATGCGAATCAGCGATCAGCTTGTACGCATCTTCGATTGCGTCCATCGTCTTGTCTTCCCCTCTGCGTGTCTTGTCAAATGCTTGTACACCATTAAGAATCTGATAGCGTAGATTGCGTAAGAACTCCTGTTCCTCACTGCTTTGGGCATCATAGAGCCGATCTATGTCGTAGAGCATATCTTCGATCGCTTTGGCAGCTGTGGCGAGGTTGGTCGTCTGCTGTGCGATATTGTTGATCTTCTTCTCAAAATCGGCCTTATTGTTTTGGAGTGAGAGCTGTGAAATATAACGAAAGATCTTCCCTTCTAGACGGCGTATATGTCCATAAAGTTTGTGGTAGGAGAGATCCATATTCTCTTGGTAGGCATCCAGAAGTTTTTTCCGTGAAACATTTTCATCAAGTACTTTTGGCGGGGGGATATTGATAGCCAGAAGTGCGAACTCTTCCACTTTTTTCCCTAGACGTTTGACCTCTTTTTGCAAGGCATCCATTGCAACATCGGGAACTTCTATAGGTACATTATGAATATATTTGGTGACGCGCAGTGGCTCTTTTTTAAAAAACCGGTGGAGCCACTGTGCAAGCACAGCAATAAACGGTAACCAGAGTGCAACCCCCACAACATTGAAAATAGTATGAAAGAGGGCGATCTGGATGACGGTGTCGGCTGAGGGCATCATATGTACAGCGAGCCAGACCAGTGGCTGCAGAGCAAGCAGTGCGACCACACCGGTCGAGAGATTGAAAAAGAGATGGGCCAGTGCTGTCCGTTTCTTATCGGGTGTCCCGCCAAATGAGCCAAAGATCACAGTGACAGTGGTCCCCACATTCGCTCCGACAACAAATGCAGCGGCGGCTTCGATGCCAATAAGTTGCGCAAAAAGTGCACTCTGGATGATGGCGATGGCAGCGGAGCTGGACTGGATCAGCGCGGTGATACCAAAGCCGATCAGGGCATACCAGTAGAGGCTCTCCGGGCTGTAGTCAGTGATGTCAAAGCTTTCTGAAAAGGTGGAAAAACTCTCTTTCATCCCATCCAAGCCAAGAAAGATAAGCCCAAAACCCACCATCCCGCCAAAATGGCTCTTCCAGCGGCTTTCGCTGTCAACCATGACACTGCCAAGACCGCCAATGCCGATCACGACATAGGAGAGGAGTTTGATGTCCATCTTAAAGCCAACCAGACCTATGATCCACGCTGTTACTGTTGTACCGATGTTAGAGCCGAACATCATAGCTATGGCACTCTCGAGGCTGATCAACTGCGCGCCTATCAGTGAAAGCGCCATTAGTGAGACGATCGAAGAGCTTTGAAAGAGGGCGGTTGCAGAGAGACCGGTTAGGAGGCTTTTAAAGGTAGTACTGGTTGTCTTATGTACCCAAGTTTTGAATGCACGTCCGGCAGAAGCTTTGATCTGCGCTTCAAGGTAGAGCATTCCAAACAGAAAAAGCCCGAGTCCTGCAAAAGCCTGGATCCAAAGAGAGAGGTGTGCCATTTAGGTCTTCTCCAATAAGAAGTGTGACAGTAGGCAGAGTGCAGCCTAAAGTGTCTTTGCTCTATTGTAACGTAAATGAGTAAGAGGGCAAGGAGATTTAAGGGTCACAGAGCGTTTAACCCTTAGATGTATTGCTCTTATTTTTTAAGTGCATTCTCACTTTTTTTGATGACAAGCATCTCATAAACGCTGATCTCAGGAAGAGACTCTTCTATCAGCTTGTCGAGCTGGGCATCTTTACCCTTGATCTTCTCAAGGTCTTCATACCCTTTAGCAGAGATCTCTTGCATAGCAATACTGATGGCACCGGCCCAGACTAGAGCCAACATGACCCATACGATTTTTTTGGCATTGGCATAGACACCTACAAAATGAAAGAGTATGCTTAAAATCAGACCTACAACTAATACGATCGTTAGACTCATTGATTCACCTTTTCGCCTCGGGGCTCAATTTTAATACCGCTGTCTTCAAGCATCTTGTCGCCAAAGCTTTTAACGCCCAATGTACCAAGTACCATTAATAAGATGACAGCAAATAGAAATAATAGCGCCATTGAGTATCGTTTCAGTACGGCGATCATCTGTTAGCTCTTTGCAACTTATTTTTGTTTTTCAATATCATCGCCGATAAAATCAACACAACGTGAGGTGTGGAAGTCGCGTATATGGTTGTCAGATACAAAAAGATCTCCTTCAAGACGCCATTCAAGGTTTTTTGAGATCAGTACCGATTGTGAGATGGTACGCTGCATCTTGTTTTCACAGATAATGGTACCGCCCTCGTTAAAGATCTCTTTGACACCATCCATACGCGTTGTTGTCATGTAGTAGTGAATAGAGATCATCGTGATCAACATCATACTCACACTGATCATACCGCGTTTGAAAGCGACACGAGGCACAAAGTCTCTGGTCGTTACAAAGGCCGTGACACTTAAAATAAAAATACCGATAACGATGTATACGATCTCTAATTCAAAAAAAAGTTCCATAAATATCCTTTAGTTTACACTATGTTCTGTTTCCCACGCCTCAAACGCAGGGGTAAAATACTCAATTCGCACTTTTTTAAATTCACGTGATGAATAGAGTGGCATGTATGACTTGGAGTCGATCTCTTTTGCCATCTCTTCAATAATACCGTTGGTCTCTTCAGTCGTTTTACCATGCACCATGGTAAAAAGGTTGTACGGCCAATTGGGATATTTTGGACGCAGGTAACAGTGACTGACAGCACTAAAAGCAGCTGCTTTTTCACCAATAGCTTCGCCATTTTCTTCATCAACATCCCAAACTACCATAGCATTGGCGTTAAAACCCGCTTTTCTGTGGTTCAAAATAGAGGCAAACCGACGCATTATCCCGGCTTCTTGCAATTCTAGCAAAATTGAGAAGAAAGTCTCATAATCAATATCAAGTTCTTCAATGATCTTTTTGAAGGGTTCACTCTCTATGTTGATGTCATATTGGGCTCTCTTGATGATCTCATGATGAAGCGGTGTCAGCTCTATCTCACTGTGTTGGACCTTTTTGACCTTCTCTTTTTTGTCGTCTTTACCTGTTGTGTTGAGTTTAACAGATATTTTAAACAGTTTGAGGGTTGGAAGCATGATGTACTCTTCTGCTCCGGTAAGATCTGCCAAGATCTCCAAGGTCTTTTCTAGACCAAGTTTAGAGTCAGGTGCCACTGCCAGTGTGAACCAGATGTTAAAGTCGTGGTTGCGCTCATAGTTATGTGAGATACCCGGGTGTGAGTTAATGACCTTAACGGCAGCACTGATCTTCTCTTTTGGAATTTTAAAGGCCACTAATGATGACTTGTAGCCCAAACGTTTGGTGTCAAAAATAGCGGAGGTCTGACGAATGATATTTTTCTTTTTCTCTTCTTGCAAGATGGCAAGGACTTCATCTTCACTGATACCCAACTCATTGGCAATCGCTTCAAACGGTTTAGCTACTAATGGAAATTTTTTTTGTATTCTAGAGAGAATTTCTTGCTTCATCTTTTTATTCACTTTTATAATAAATTTGAATGATTGTAATATCTTTTATATTAGATAGAATTGATATGGGTCAATTGACCTGTATCAAGAGGCAATGTTTTGCTTTTTAGGTATGCTACTACAACAATAACCCTCAAGGAGAAAGATGAGCTATTTTCCCGCTTTTTTAAAACTTGATAATAAAAAGATATTGATCGTCGGCGGCGGGCATATTGCCTATGAGAAGCTGGATCATCTTCTTGACTTCACGCATGACATCAAGGTTATTGCACCTGACCTCTCCGAGCAGATGCAAGAGCGGATCGCTAAAGAGGCTATACCTTTTGAGCAACGCAAGTATCAAAGTGGCGATATAAAAGATTTTGCTGTTGTAGTGGTTGCGGTAGATGACATACCTCTGCAAGCAGATATATTTAAAGAGTCCAAGAAGTACCGTTGCCTCTGTAACGCTGTTGACTCTGTTGATTATTGCGATTTCATCTTTCCCTCTTATATTAAGAAAGATGATCTGACTATTGCGGTATCGACATCGGGTGCATCACCTGCCATGGCCAAGCACCTAAGACGTTTTTTACAAGAGATCATTCCTGATGGGATTTCAGATTTTTTGAAAGAGATGAAAGCACTGCGAAGCACGATGCCAAAGGGTAAAGAGCGCATGAAAATGCTAGATAAAAAAGCAGAAGAGTACGTAAAAAATATTAAAGATGGAGTCCATGATGACAGTTAAAAAAGGGTTGATATTCGGATTGATGTTTGCGTTTTTAGTGATGGGAATCCTTGCTATGCAAAGGGCTGTTCCGGATACTAAAAATGAACGAATGTATAAAGAGATAAAAGTCTATAGTCCTTATATGCTTGAAAAAAGAATGGGCGGATTGACGATTGTCGATAAACGTGATGGCACAAAAGAGAAGCCAAGTGCTGCTGAAGTGCTGCACCGTCTTGACGAACTGGACAAAGAGTGGGGTAAAGATCATCTTAAAATTGAGAAGAATGATGTCGTCATCTTAGGCGACAATAATCAGACTATAGTCAAGATCTTTATTGAGACGCAAGAAGAGCGAGCCTTTTTACACAACTTCTTTGGCCTCTAAGGCGCCTCTGAGACTAACTAGGGTGTTCAGAGCCCTTGAGTTGAAACGAATAGACAAGTGCTGCAAATAGCGTCACTAATGTGATGCTATAGAGTACGCTGTAACTAAAAAACTGCAAGATAATCCCGCCTAAAATCGAAAAGAACATCCCAAATGAGAGAATATTTACCTGCAATGCAATATAAACCGGTCGTTTTTTTGGCGGTGCCAATGCCAAAACAAGATTACCTGAAGCGATACGGTTTCCATCAATTGCCGCTCCGATAAGAAAGAAAATGATCATATATTCATAGAGTGATGCAGTTGTCATCGCCATTATAATAGCGGTCATTTGAAAGAGTATGGAGGTATGTGCGGTCAGTTTGTTTAGCCCTCTGCCGCTGAGCTGCCCCCATAAAAGATTGCTTACCATGGCACCTGCCATCTGCATCGTGATCAAAGTACCAATGGCAACCCCATCAAGACCGATCTTTGCCTCTGCATCCAAGATGATAAACGGCAGGGCGATCAGATAGCCATAGGCAAAGAGAAAGGTCTTTAGCTGGATCTGCAGCTCTCTGTCTCCTTTTAGAAGTGCCCAAGAGTTGTGCAGGAACGCTCTAAACGACTCTTCTCTTTGAGCAACCTCTTCTTTTACGGGCTCGTCCACCGTGCCAAAGGCGAGGTAGCCTAGACCCATCACAAATGAGCTGATGATAAAGAGATAGCCAAAACTATAGGGCGCCTCAAACATCTCCAAAACCAGAGCGGCCATCGCCCCACTGATCAATCCGCCGAAGGCACTGAAAAACTGTCTGTAGGACATGGTCTTACCGCGGAAATTATGGGTAAAGATCTTGCCGATGATATCTTTAAAGTAGATGGCACCAAAGCCCGCGCTAAACGAAAAGATAAAGAGACCTAAACCGATAGAGAAGAGGGTGAGGTCAGGGTGGTCGTCACCTAAGACGATAATGGCGACACCGATAAAAAACCATGCTAGAAAACGAATGAAAAAGACACGGCGAAGATAGGGGAGCATAAGCGCATAACTTTGGGCTTGAAAAGCGGCAAAAAGTTGAACGATGATAGCACCGCCGCGAAGTAGAGCCGCAAAAAAACCGACTAATAGAGAGCTGCCGCCAAAGTAGTTGACTATCAGCGGCAAGATCGTTGAAGGTTCGGCAATGGTTGTCCCGATCGCCAGGAAAAATCCGTGTAAGATGTTTTTAACGTGGTTGGAGAATTTATCCATTTAGCATCTGAAAAGCTTCATCAACACTTGACGCTCTGTCGGTTACAAAAAGATAGACGGCAGCATTTAAGACCGCAAGTTTCAGATAGTCATCTGAGGGATCAGCCAGTTGTTTAAGTGAATCCTCGAGTGTGATCGTCTCCCATGATTTATTATAGTGAATGCCGTAATATTCGGGATCAATAATAAACTCTTCGACCTCTCCCTCTTTAGAGATCCATAAACGCCCTTTGCTGAAGAGTTCCGGTGTCCCCTCATTGCCTTGAATGAGTGCAAACCGTCTGTAGCGGTCTGTAAAGATCTCTACATATTTTTTGACATAGGGTTTATGAAACACACCTGTAATAGCATAGTCACTCTGTGCAATACGAGGTAGTTTTTCGATGGTATTAAAACCTGTACGAAGTCCTAAACGCATGCGAATCTCGCTCAGTTTATGCAGGGCATTAAAATATTTTTCACGGTCAAAATAGTGGACATTAGATGCAAGTTCCGTATTTGTACAGATATCTTTGATGGTGATGCCGCCTTTTGCCGGTGTCAGTTCATCCCCAATTACAACAAGGTTCAGACCACTCTCTTCTAGCACTTTGGCGACGAGAGGAAAGATGTAAGGATTTTTTGCCTTGCCGTCAAAAGGGTATCCAAGCTCTATAGAGTTTTCAACTTTTTGATGGGTGATATAGTCATCACATGCTGCAATAGCACCTCTAAACTCTGTAATAGTCTCTGGCTTGAGTCGCCATCCTAGTAAAAATGCCGCGATCTGTTCGCTGTGGACACTCTGATCAAGGATCTGACGCATCATATCTTCACTCTCTTCGAAGGTGAGATCTCTGTTGCCTTTTGGACCTGTACCGACGGCATGTATATATTTATGAAAATCCATAGTTTCTCTTTTCCTTATATTCGGGTTCTTAATTTAATTGATCGAGTGTAACAAAATAGTGACGTCAATATGCTTGATTTATATCACGCGTGATTATAGGTGCCCTATAGAGACATCGAATGGTAAATTGATTTATATCAAATTTCTACTTTGATGATTCAACTATAATTTTATCAAACAACAAAAGGAAACACAATGAACAAAGCACTTCTAACAGGTTTACTGGTAATGGGTATCTCTTCACTCGCATTTGCAGATGGCGCTGCTGCCTATAAAAAATGTGCTGGCTGCCATGGTGCGTCTGGTGAAAAAGTTGCCCTTGGTAAAAGTAAGGTCATAAGTGATATGTCAAAAGCTGATATCGTTGTTGCTCTTAAAGGGTACAAAGATGGAACGTACGGCGGTCCGATGAAAGGCATTATGAAAGGGCAGGTTGCTGCACTAAGTGATGCTGACATGCAAGCCATCGCAGACATAATCGGTAAATAACGAACAGACTATATTTTCCCAGGCAGCGTTAATGCTGCCGAACAAGCTTCTCCCCTCACGATCAAAATCAAAAGTTTCATTCAGGATTTCAACTCTGCTCCTCTTAAGCTCTTGATACAAGTCATAGAACTCCTTTCACGTTTTTTATATACTATAGAGATATTTGA
The DNA here is from genome assembly GCA_049672605.1 of Sulfurimonadaceae bacterium. Lineage (GTDB taxonomy): Bacteria > Campylobacterota > Campylobacteria > Campylobacterales > Sulfurimonadaceae > Sulfonitrofixus. The sequence continues at coordinate 58 of JBATWM010000070.1, read as the reverse complement.
AAAGGTATGCCCATGGATTTTACGCAGCCGATTGAGATCGCCAAAAATATTTACTGGG
>JBATWM010000069.1:0-27855 GCA_049672605.1 Sulfurimonadaceae bacterium | reverse complement strand
TAGCAGCTACTATATTAACCTATGAATCTCTTTTTGAGTGAAAGTTTTGGTCTGTTTATTGGATTACTGATTTTTCATAATATTCTGGTTATCGCTCTTTAGAATAGCAGCAACAATAAGATAATTCATCTACACGATATTATCATTATAGTTAAAGGAATACTATGAAAAAAATTATTTCACCTTCCCTCTTATGGGCAGGACTGATATGTGCAGGCAGTTCTTTTGCCTTAACGACTAACTCTTCAGTGACACCGGAGCAGCTGGCCAATACAATTCTTGGTGAAGGCGTCACCATCTCCAATGTCAACTATTCAGGTGCAGATATAGCAGCGGGAATTTTTAATGACGGTAACAACTCTATCGGATTTGAGAGCGGTATCGTTCTAAGCAGCGGTAATATTGCCAATGTTATCGGCCCGAACAATAATGACGGGATAAGCGCTGTAAACTCTACGCCTGGAGATCCTGACCTTAATGTCCTGTTACCGGCATATTCGACCAAAGATGCGACAGTACTGGAATTTGACTTTGTAGTAGAAGCAGTCCCCGACAGTATCCAAGGAACAACAACGGTCACTTTTCAATATGTCTTTACATCCGATGAGTACAATGAGTTTGTCAATACAAGCTATAACGATGTTTTCGGTTTTTTCGTCAATGGAAACAATGTAGCACTCATACCGGGGACGACAATACCTGTAGCCATCAATTCCGTTAACAGCGGCAATCCGTATAGCCCGGGTAGCACCTCGACATCCGTTTATTACCGCAATAATGATCTAAGTGACGGCGGTGGCTCTGTTGACACCCAGATGGATGGCCTGACCACCATCTTAAATACCCAGTTTGATGTCGTTCCCGGCGAGGTCAACCACATAAAACTTGCTATCGCGGATGCGGGTGATGCGTATCTGGACTCCAATGTCTTTATCAAAGCCAGCAGCTTTACTGCTGGGCTTATCGATACCGACCAAGACGGAATTTTTGATATCGAAGACAACTGTCCGCTCGATTCGAACCCGGATCAGGAAGATTTAGATAACGACGGTTTCGGCAATGTTTGCGATAATGATCTCTCTATTAGCCTAAACAAGATCACCGGCGGCGGTGCCGTAATGTCAGCTCCGGTTGGAAAAGAACAGGCAACCGAACCGAATAGCTTCGGTTTTAAAGTCAGTAGAGAACCACTGGGCATCATGGTCAACCTTGAGTATAATACCCATACTGCCAACGCCGAAACTGCCAGCCCGTTGCAGATCCACATTAACGGTTATGCAAGCAGCGTCAGTGAAATTGAAAATGGAATCGAATTCGATATTCCATGTACCGTACACGAGCTCGAACCGGGCAACAACCGTGAACTCAACTACTGCCATATCCGTATGCAGGACAACTCGCAGCCTGGAACCGGTAACGTCAAAAAAGGAACACCTGCCGATGAGTTCCATATAGAAGTGATCAGCGGACCACAAGCCCCGTTTAATTCAGGGGCAGTCGAACTGATAAGAGGCAATATTAAGGTACACTAACCCTATAGAGCCTGCAGCAGCGTTCTGCAGGCTTCTCTCAAGTCTTATAAGAATACAATAATTTTAGGGTTAAATACTTGACCCCCATTTCCAGTAGCTCATTCAGAAAGCTGACGCGGCACCCATAGCTTGATCAGTTCGCTATCAACAGACTCGTCCAGTTCACGCCACGTTTGGATGGGCAACACAACCTGAACCAGAGCCGCCGTCGGCAGTATATGCTCTTCTCCAGTCAGAAGTTCCAGTAACTCTTCGAGATCGGGATTGTGCCCGACAACCATGACGCGGTCATATGTGTCGTCAAGTTCATTAAGGGCTTGGATGTAGGCTTCCGGCTCAGCCAAATACAGCTCTTCACTGAAACGGATCTCATCCTCATAACCACAAGCTTCACGCACAAGCTCAACCGTCTCTCGGGCACGTTTTGCTGTGGAGCAAATAATCAGCTTCGGTGTCAGCTCTTTTTCACGGAGTAAGCGCCCCATCTTGAGAGCATCACTCTGTCCACGCTTGTTAAGCGGTCGGTCATGGTCTGAGAAGTGTGCCTCTTTCCAACTCGATTTGGCATGGCGTAAGATCAATAAGGTTTTCATCGTATACTCCTCGAACTAACAAATACACAAATATTTTGATTGTACATCTTTGATGTCAAAAATATAGTTTTATTAGACTCGTGGTCAGGTTTGCCTACTAAAGAGGTAAACACTGCTTAGCCATCTAAATCTCTTTTCTCTGCCCACCAAAATATACCCTGTTCTTAAAAAAGCCTAAGAGAGAAAGCCCATATTTAAACTAGTGCTCTATTCATACATCTTCTCAGATAGACTTCATTAAAAAATAGGCAATTATGATGAATCAGGTTACAAAACAAGAGGCTATAAAAGGTGCATTTTTTGGTGCGATTGTAGGGGATGCTCTCTGTTTAGGCAGTCATTATGAGTATGATGCCGTTAAGATCTACGAGGCCTACGGTCAAAAACCCATAGAGAAGTTTATGTCACCGGGTGAGATGATGGGTGGCCAGACGCATGGCATCGGCTGGGGTGAACGTAACTATCATCCGGGCAAAAAAGCGGGCGGGACCACAGATTACGGCGACTACAACATCGTTGTCTTAGAGCATTTGGCGGCTACTGCTGAACCGGTACGTCCCTTTTCTGTTGCGGCGATGATCCCACACTGGATGAACCGTCTTGAAAACGGTTGGGGCTCTTGGATCTGCACCATGACAAAAGAGACCTACCATCAAGTCAGACAGGGTGTTAGTGTTGAGAACCTTGGCGGTATCTCTAACGCAATGGCGATTCGTCATGTTGCGGCGCATGGCTATTATGACGATGAAGAGACCTTGGCGGATGTCGCCCGTAAAACGATGTTCACCCATAAAGACCTTACAGCACTAGCCGGCGGTGAGTTTTTTGCCCGTGTAACACACCGCGTCATCAATGGAGTCACACCTTCTGACGCCATTGAGACTGTAGCTGTTCAGATGGGTGGGTTCATAGCGTCCAAGGTTGCTCAGGCCATTGCCAAGGTCAAAGAGGAGGCGGACCCTGATACATCACTCTCCAAAGAGCAGTTCTCTGATGACTTGGCACTCACCAGTATGGCAAGGTTATGGGACATTGGCCGTTCAGAACCCATTCGTGTGGGTAAGGCCAGCCCTACTGAAGGCACCCTGCCCGGTGCTGTTTACATCATCTTAAAATATGCGGACAAAGAAGATGCACTAAAGGTCGCTCTGCAAGCCAATGCTATGATCGGCGGGGACAATGCCTCTCGTGCTATCGCTATTGGAATGGTACTTGGTGCGTATAAGGGGGTGGATGCCATTCCTTCAGAATGGAAAGAGAGTTTAGATCAGTGGGCATATTGCGATGACCTGCTCAACAAACTGCCACTTCTAAAAGAGTCTTAAAAACTCTAATGACTTCGCACAAGTGCGGCGAAGTCTATCTCTTCTCTTTTTTCTTCCTCTTTTTTTGGTTCAGGTTCGCCGCTAAAGATATAATCACTGCCTTTGAGTATACACCCTTTCATCCCGGGTACACACGGTTTTTCGACACGTTTACAGTAGCCTTTGTAGTCATGTTGACAGCTCCAACCCATTAGAGACCTTTCGTATTATGACAAGCATTATAACATTTCATCATCAGCTCCTAAAGAAAGTATGCAGCGATATCCTCCTTTTTACACGATGTTCCAAATCATATTTACGCTAAAGTTACAGTTCTAATCTCCGCTAAAGAGTTCCGATGCACTTTCACCGCGTTCATATCGAAGTGACCAATATCTGTGGTTTGGCCTGCAGCTTCTGCCCGCCTAAACTGCAACCTTCTAAAACAATGGCCCTTCCCTTTTTTGAGAAGGTGCTAAAGCAGCTGCGCGGTTACACTAAAGAGCTGGCCTTTCATGTTATGGGTGACCCTCTGACGCTCTCCAACCTCGAGGAGTATCTTGACCTTACACACCATGAAGGCTTTGAGGTGACGCTGACGACCAGCGGTTACTACCTGAAAAAGACCTCTTTTGAGACACTATTTCATCCCGCCGTTCGTCAGGTCAACATCTCCCTTAACAGCTACAACAAAAACAGCCTCAACCTCACGTTTGATGACTACATGGATGCCGTTTTAGCACTCTGCGGTGAGAAGCTTTCCCATCATCCCAAACCGTTTATCAATCTACGCCTGTGGAACTTTGACGAGGCCTGCAGTGAAGCGGAATTCAACACGATGCTCTTTGAACGCCTCTCCTCTTTTTTCGACATCCCACTCGATGTTGACGAACTTTACGCCAACCGCCCAAAGTCGATTCGACTGGCTTCAAAGGTCTTGTTACATTTTGACAGCTATTTCGAGTGGCCTTCTATGAATTCTTCGCATGATACACAGGGGAGTTGTTACGGTCTAAAATCGCACATAGGCATACTCGCTGACGGCACGGTGGTGCCATGTTGCCTTGATGGTGACGGGGTGATTGCCTTGGGCAATCTGAATATAACGCCGCTTGCAGATGTACTCGCTTCCAAACGGGCTGTGGCAATGCGCGAAGGCTTTGCAGAAGGGAAAGCGGTTGAAGAGCTCTGCCGACACTGCAGTTACAAAGACCGTTTTAGTGACACATCAACGTCCGGAGTGTAATAGAAGATTTTAGTAGATAGTCAAGGGTTATAGAGGATAGAGAGGTTTTGGTAGTTTGAAATTTGCAGGTGTCCCCAAGCATGTGCTTGGGAATGAGGGATGGAAAGTGTCCTGACTACATCAGGTTTTCACACTCCGCACCTTGACACATAAATACACCCTGTAGTGGCGTTCCGCCCGTTGGCAGTGTTCGAGTTACTTCTAAGGTCTCTAGGTTAAGCTCATAGAAGATGCCGTTGTCCGTTGCAAAGGCATAGAAGAAGTTCATGTCAGGATGAACAAAACTTGAATGCGACTGCAGGATCTCACCGTTGATCGACTCGCCGCTCACCTCTACGTTTTTGATGTTTTGGTGTTTTACAGTATCAACGATCGATATAAATCTGTCTTTATGGTTTGTGACAACCGCAAGGTTTCTTTCCGGAACAAAAGTCGTATGCCCGGCACCCAGACCAGCTTCGATAGTCTTAATTACTAGCATCTGTTTCATGTTGACAACATAGACATTACCTTCGGTTGAGCCGACATACATCACTTTACCGTCAGGGTGGACATCAGCATGGTGACTTCCCATATCTGCAATGCCCTCTGTAGCAAGGTTAGCCTCACCGACTAAGCTTAGTTTGTTGTCTTCAAGAACATACTTCAATATAGAAGGAGAGATGCCTTGGTCCGGTGCACCTTCAGAGAGTGCATAGTAACTAAAACGTTCTATCCCTTTTAAGACAGAGAGATCTCTGTTGACAAAGTGGTGTACAGCCGTTGGTGTTGTGACTTCGTCTAACAAGGTCACTTTCCACCCGCCTCTTTTACCTTTGCTTTTTGTCACCTGATACATCCCTATCGTTCGACTCCCTCTATCGATCAGAGCGAACTTGTCATCACTGAACCAAAATGGGTGACCGGTTGCGTTTGACCCACCGTAATCGATAGGGTAAACCAGTGAGCTGTCACCTACTGCAGCGACTACAACATCGTTTTCTACATCGATAAGACTCGCCATCGGCTTGTCAACACCTGTAACAAGCTGTAGTCCAAGTGCAGCGTTATACGCTTCTGAAGATCTTGGATAATGTTCCAGCTCAATAAGACCCATAGGCTCCAAGGTAGACGCATCGATAACATCGATGGAGTTACTTCCACGCGTAATAGCATAGACTTTGTCCAGTGTTCCTGCCTGGTCCACCGGGTATGGGTCAACACCAGTTGTATAGACTTCATCGGTCAATTCCATCGCCTCGACATCGATGACAACAACACGGTCAAGTAAGCGATCGCCGTAAAAGGCTCTGATTCCATATTCGTCTTCTGCATTGACACTTGACGCGAACATAGAGACACCTGCCAGCGCCGTCAATAATAGTGATCCAATCTGTTTATTTAGCTTATTCATGTTTAATCCTTTACTATGAATTAGACGAAGTTTAATGCAAAAGTGTTAGTCGAATGTAAGTTGACACTTCAAGACACACTTCTTCACACTTACAAAAGTGATGTTAACCTTTCTAGCGAACTTGTTGAAGACACTTATTTTATGATGGATAGCTTTGAAAAGGTGGCAGATAGTGTTATAACATCTAGCACACTTGCAGCAGAGTTCATTAATCTCTTAGCCAAAGAGCATACGTTTAATGATGGTTACAGTGGCACTTTTTCATTCAACCCGACTTATGGAACTGACAGCTCATTTTTTACGATGAACACCTTTGACATCACAAAAACATATATGCTGGTCTCTTCATCAACACGTCTGTTTGTACCACAGACAACGATCAAGACCCTTTTTCATGACAACAGCTCTCTGGATGCAGCATGGCAACGAAGTCTTGATCATCATCAATCGGGAAATATGTATCTTAACATCTATGAGATAGAAGCAGATGGAACTGTTCAACGTGCTGGTAACGCAGCTGTTATCCCGGCAGCCACACTCGCTAACCTATACCACTAAGAGGTATATGGATAGACGTCCCCTCTGCCTTCGTTCTTTTCTCTTCGTTAAAGACCATTCTAGATTAAGACTTCTATCGTTACAATAGTTTCATTTGCAGCATGATTCAAGAGAAAAGGATATGCCTATGAAGTTGATTTACCCACTTTTTTCCATACTCTTTCTCCCTCAGATACTTATTGCTGAAATAACCTTTGATCTATATGGTGGACACTCAAATACAAAACAGACCAATGTCGATATCAACTTACTTGATTATGTGCCCGCTAAAACAGCCAGTGAACCGATTAACGGCAGCTCAAATACTTATGGTCTAAGAGTTGTCGGCTGGTTAAGCTCATGGGTAGGTATAGGAGCAGATCTCTACACCTTCCATGCCAACAGCGCAACGGTTGATATAAACCCACTGGTTGTTTCAGGTTCCATCATGTTTCGATACCCTGATGATACATGGAAACCATATATTGGATTAGGATTATCATCAAGTGCTTGTGACATCGATATCAGTCGAGAGTCTGATCTTGGAGTATCGATCAGCGAAACCACTCAAAACTCATACGGGTGGGACGTTAGTACCGGTATATTATGGTCCATCAATAGATATATTTCACTCTTTGCGGAGTACAGATATAGCCATATCAGTATAAATCTTGGAGATGAAAAGTTCTATGAATCAAATACTAAAGTCGATGCTACCCTCAACACTAACCATTACCTTATAGGCGTTTCATTTCCATACTGGACAGACTAAAGAGATTAAACTATCGCAATATACTCTTCAATGGCTTTTAGGTCTTGTTTTTGCATTGCAATGCCTTTGATCTGCTGAACCATGGCTACAACATCATCATGGGCTCTTAGATCAACAGGTTTTTGGAACAGAGACTGAGAGGCTATATAGGCATGTACTTTTGTACGCTCGATACCTAATTTGGTGGTTATCATATGCGTTAAAAGCGTAGCACTGTACACATCTTCCACACTGTTTTGAGAAAGTTCTTTTGCTGCTTGATCTTCCAAACCTCGAGAGACCAATTCAGCTGCTATCTCTTGTTCAAAAGGGATAAAGATTTGTGAGACCATTTGAGCGGGTTGTGGAAGCGCCACCAAGGTCTCACCGAAGACAACATGTGATGCAAAGATAATGCTTCCAATAAATAGTATACGACTTCTCATAAACGCCCCTTGTTTTTAACTCCTCTATTGTCTAATAATAGAGTAAACAGATGACAAGAAACGATAGAGAAATATTTAGAGTTATATACACTTTCAGCAACGCTTCCGTTCTACGGTCACTTATTCATAATATAGAGGTTATTGCTTTGATGACAAACCTCTTGGAAACGTTCTTTTAGCTCTCTGTCAAAGCTCATCATGTAGATGTCGCTGTTTTGCAGACGAAGTGCCGTAAAGGTCTCAAGCAGAACATCATCCGCAACATTTTTACCGTGGTCACACTTGGTAAAGTTGAAAGAGCTCAAACTCTTGCCATAGTCATACAGGTTGGCTTCCCACTCCCTCTTTTTAAGATAGAGAGAGTCAGGGTTCGCCGCCAGATAGATATGTTCATCTTCTATCTCAAAAGGTTCTATAAGATCGTTAAAGATGGATGAGATGTTTGAAAAGTTCTCAATGTCCCAGAAGAGGTAACTTTGCGTGCTCTTGCTTTTGTGTTTTTTATTGATAAGGGTGACACGTTTGCTTATATTAAAGTGGGTATGTGCTGTGTCGTTGACAAGTTCGATGGCGTTTTTAAGCTGCTTGGCATCGGTCGTTGTAAACCCAAGTATCTTGCCAAGTTCTATATACATCTCAAGGTTCTCCAACTCTTCGCGTGCGCCGCCCTTTTGATAGCTCTTCAGCTGCGCCAGTCTGTTGGCACTGAAGAGTGTACGCGTTGAAAGAGGTTCTCTACTCGCATACACTTTTTGCACACGATGAAAGAGCTGTTTGGCATCCTTAGTATCAGGCAATGTGATAGAACCCACATATTTACGCCCGACAAAAACTTTTTGCATACTTGACCTTGAAATTTTTGATGATGTATCTTAGCAAAGAGAGATTATAGAAAGCTATATACTTAAAGAGTCGAGGATTTTAATAGTTGAGCTTAAGAACAGTGTTTTGTCAAAAAACGGTGAAGCTGGTTGGCAAATTCGTGGGCATCTTTTTGGCTGAAGGACTTAGGCCCCTTAGTCATCTCGCCGCTCTCTCTGATCTTCTCCATCAAATTGCGCATCGCCAAATACTGCTTGATGTTGTCCACACTGAAAAGTTCACCTCTATGGTCAATCGCATGGGCCTTTTTGGCAATGACACGATCCGCCAGAGGAATGTCTGCGGTGATGACCAGATCACCCTCTTCAACCATCTCGACAATGTGATGGTCAGCTTCGTCAGCACCCTGCTCGACTATGATGTAGGTAACAAGTTTGGAATCACCCAATGTTATCTTTTTATTTGAGACCACATAAGTCGGCAGGTGAAGCCGTTTTATAGAACGAAGTACAATTGGTTTTAAGAGATTTGGAAAGGCATCGCCATCTATATAGACAGAGAGCCTTTTAGATGACATACAGCAGTACCATTAAAAAGTGACTAATGCTTCCACCCATGACAAAAAGATGCCAGACAGCATGGTTGAATGGCAGAGAGTCCCAAACATAGAAGACAACACCGAAGGTATAAAAGAGTCCACCTATTAACAGCAACCACAAACCACCCGGTTCCATCACCTCAAAAAGAGGTTTGATCGCAATAACGATCAACCATCCCAGTAAAAGGTAAAGGAGTAGAGAGAGCTTTTCAAAACGGCCAGGGTAGGCAAATTTAAGGTAGATACCCACTAGCGAGACACCCCAAACAACTCCAAAGATACTATAACCCAGTGTGTCACCCAAAGAGATAAGTGTCACATGTGTATAAGAACCCGCTATTAAGATATAGATAGAGGCATGGTCAAACTGCTGAAACTTCTTTTTGAGGTCGTGATGGGTGATAGCATGATAGAGTGTTGACGAACCGTATAAAATGATCAAGGTCGTTCCAAAAAGAACACTGGCAAGGACAGATAGAATAGAACCGCTCATCGACGAATATGCTACCATGATCGTCAATGCTGCAATACTTAAAGCCAAACCTATGCCATGTGTTATCGCATGCCAGATCTCTTCAGTAAGTGAAAACTCATTTACGCCATTACTCATCTTATACCTTTTTCAGATCTTCTACTGTGTCTATTCTCATTTTTTAAAAATGCAATATAAAGTAAGTACATATAAGAGCCAAGTAACAACATTACGGCAACAGCACGTACAAAACCTGATATAAACCAATCATACTCCAAAACTCCTAACTGAGAGAAAATGTACCAAAAATCATGAATGGCATTACCTCCCAAAAAAAATGGATAACGGTTTGGTGTTTGAGCATACGACATATACCAAGCGACATAGACCAAGTTCTGGGCAAGCCAAACAGAACCGAGACCACTCAAAAGTCTATTCCCTCTTTTATAATAGTAGTAGATAAAGAGCATCGGGAGTGCAAGTTGAAACAGAGTGCCATTCAACGCCATAAAAAACTGGGGACAGGGTAAAAGGTAGCAGAGACCGTGACCCGACTCATGGATTAACATGTTGGCATTAGAAAAAAGATTATGCAAGGTCAGCATGATGCCATCAAAATTAAAATGAATTGCTTTACCGTGAATACCGGCAACATAACTGTCGTTATACTGACTCAACCATATAATATAAGGCATCAGTAGAAGCAAGCCTACACGAACACCCAGGTCACCAGCTTTTGTACTGATCTCTTTTTTATTTTGACGAGTGCGTTCAAACATCTCTTTTGCGCTTATATCTTGCCAGTCGTTATCTTGTTTCAATACGGTTTTAATCTTTCAACTTTACCAGACTGATGATGTAGCGTTACATTACCTGCCGGAGCATACTCACAGACCCAAACCTGTGAACGGTCATCACAGGCCATCGCCGCGCAACCCAGTTCAGTTGTTGTATTCCAAATGACCTGAGTGTAGTGACCGCACATCTGCCCTTTTTCACAACTGTTTGTTTCATAGTCATACCACTGCACTTCGTCATACCAAGCCTGAACAACCTCTTGTTCATTCACCTTTTTACGTTTGCTATGCCAGATCCAGTTTCCATTAGCATCTTTCGTATTTGCACTCTTAGAAGCACTCGCCCAAAAAAGGTTTTCACCGGTTGGACCGACTTTACCATGAGAGTGAAGCATGCCGCAACCGTCACCTTGAAGTTTTGTTGCCCACTTTTTTGACGCCTTTTCTAGGCGTTTAGAATATTTAAGTGCCGGCGAACCATACTGTTTTCGTAGATCATTGTGAGCTTTTGTTATCGTATTTTCATCAATCTTGATCTCTGCTGCATATATATAGGTAAGTAAAAGCGAAAAGAGAAGAGCAAATCGCATCATTAAAATCTCCTATATCTGAGAGATGGCAGCATAGGCCGTGTCCATCATAACATCAATTTCATCTTTAGTAATTATATATGGCGGCATGAAATAGACGATGTGACCAAGCGGACGAAGAAGAACCCCATGTTTCAATCCGTACTCATAAACTTTGAGACCGATTCGCTCACTTGCATCGTAACCTTCCAGCTCAATTGCAGCCACCATTCCACATTGACGCACCTCTTTGACATTGGCCAAACTCTCAAATCTTTCCAATTTTGAAGCAATATATTTTGATGTTTCTCTGTTGCGTTCTATAATATTTTCTGATTCGAAAAGATCCAAAGTCGCATTTGCTGCTGCACAGGCTAAAGCATTTCCTGTGTATGAGTGTGAATGCAAAAAGGCTTTATAAAGTTTGTAATCACAATAAAAAGCACTATAGACTTCGTCCGTTGTTAGTACAACAGAGAGCGGTAAATAGCCGCCTGTAAGCCCTTTCGATAACACAATGTAATCTGGTGTTATACCTGCTTGCTCACAGGCGAACATCGTTCCTGTTCTACCAAAGCCTGCCATCACTTCATCTGCGATGAGATGAATACCGTAAGCTGTACAGAGTTCTCTAGCCTTAGTCAAAAAGAGAGGATGGTACATGTGCATCGAACCGGCACCCTGGATTAACGGTTCGACGATCAAGGCTGCGATCTCATCCGGGTGTGTTTTGAAACACTCTTCTAAAGCCTCGGCAGCCTCCAGTGCAGCGGCTTCACTTTGATCTTTAGGTACCGGTGTCTGGATAGAGCGGATAAGCAGCGGTTCGTAGGTCTCTTTGTACAGTTCAACATCACCGACGGAGAGTGCACCGATGGTCTCACCATGATACGAGTTGCTCAATGAGACAAACAGTGGACGTTCTCTGCCTTGGTTTTTATGGAAGTGATAACTCATCTTCAACGTGACTTCCACAGCAGATGAGCCATTGTCCGCATAAAAACAGCGTGTTAGTCCTTCCGGGGTCAGACTAACAAGTCTTTCACTCAGACGGACCACCTGTTCATGGGTAAACCCTGCCAAAATAACATGTTCGAGTGTGTCTAACTGTTTTTTGACCGCGTCGTTGATATAGGTATTTGAGTGACCAAAGATATTGACCCACCAAGAGCTGATTGCATCAATGTAATTGTTGCCTTCAAAGTCCTCTAAGTAGACCCCTTTTCCTTTTTTGATGGGGATCATCGGTAAAAATTCATGGTCCTTCATCTGGGTACAAGGATGCCAGATCACATCAAGGTCTCTATTGGCCATCATCTCATTATTCATCATTTATCCTTTATTCGAATTAGTAATCTAATCATAGCTAAATCTCCATTTGCAAAAAATGCGACAATCTGCCTAAATTAGGGAACTTTTAGCCTAGTTTAATATTTAAAAACATAAAATATAAGCAATTGATATATTAAGGGTAACATTAGAATGATCACTTGGATGCAAAGACACCGAAAATACCTTGTAATCACCATCTGGATCTCAACTTTCGCTTTTATCGGCGCAGGTTTTGTCGGTTGGGGACAGTACAGCTACGGCGATAAAGCCGGAGCCGTCGCTAAAGTGGGCGACATCTCTATCAGCCAACGCGAATGGCAACAGGCTTACAGCCGTCTTTATGGACAATACAACCAAGTCTTCCAAGGAAACTTCGACGAAAAGCAGGCGGAAAGTTTTGGTTTAAAACAACAAGCGATGCGCCAGATCGTTGAACAAGCGCTTATCTTAAACCTTGCTAACAGCTATAACTTAGAGGTCACTAAAGAGGAACTTTCGAAAGTCATCACCTCCCAAGATATGTTTTTTGACAATGGCAAGTTTTCAAAAGAGCTTTATGTCAAAGTTCTGAAACAGAACAATCTTAATGTTGCTGACTATGAGAGTGATCTTCGTAACTCGATCTTGATCCAAAAAGTACTTTCATTTTTTCAGAGTGAGACACTTCCTCTTGAAGAGAAGATCTTTGCAACAGCGAACAGCATTGCTGACAAGATCGAATACAAGATCCTTGATGCCAACGACATTTCACTCGACTCTTCAGACAAAGCACTCAGAGCATTTTGGGAAACACGTCAACAAAACTACATGAACAGACCATCGTTCACTCTTCAAGTAGTGACACAAGAGAAGATCTCTGCTGATGCAGATGAAGCATCTATCCAAGAACACTACAAAGCAAACCGTACAGACTTTACTGATGCTGAAGGCAAGATCCTGGAACTTGACGCTGCTAAAGAGTTGGTAATCGCTTCTTTAGACGAAAAGGCGACCAACAAACAAGCACTTCGTAACTACATCGCGTTTAAAAAAGGCAAACTTGACAGTAGTATCGCGGTTGAGACGATCACTGTTGATGAAGCAAATAACCCATTCACTGCTGAGATCTTTGCTGAGATCACTGCACTTAACATCACAAGCCCGTTTATCAAACCTCGCAAGGTAGCTGACAAATATGTCACGATCAAGCTAGAGCAGATGAACCCGGCAACGGCTAAATCATTTGATGATGCTAAGAGTGCTGTTATTACTGAGTACACTGCACAACAAGGTGCCCAAAAACTACAAGAGTTGGCGAACAGTTCACTCGCTAGTTTCAGCGGTACACAAAGTGACTACATCACATCATCACAAAACAGACCACTTTCAGGTCTGAGTGAAGAAGAGACAAAACTTTTTGTTTCTAAACTTTTTGCTTCAGCACAAAAACGTGGTTCTGTTGCCGTAGGTGACAACAAACTGGTACTTTTCAACATCACTGAGCAGAAGTTGACTGATACAGCACTAGGTACAGAGTCAGCTCAGGCAGCACGTCTTAAAGCTTCGATCTTCAATTCATCACTTATCAAGATGCTTGAGACGAAATATACTGTCGAATCTTTTGTAGAAGGCAACTAACGTGAGCAGATCAGTTTTAGCGATTGACATCGGTTCCACTAAGATCTGTGCGATTATCGCCAATATTGATTCTGAGAACAATATACAGATCACGGGTGCCGGAATTGCTAAAGCGCAAGGCCTTAAAAAAGGCAGTATCACAAATATAGAGTTAGCCTCAAAATCGATTAAAAGTGCCCTGTCAGATGCTAAACGTGTGGCAGGAACAGAGATTAAAAAAGCAACGGTAAGCATCTCAGGTGCGTACACAAAAAGCTTGGTTTCAAGCGGTATTGTCAACATCCCTAACAAAGAGATCACACTTAAAGAGATCGAACGTGTTATGCGCACCTCTCTTTACAATGCCAATATTCCGAATGAGTATGAGATCCTTCATACCCTCCCTTTTAACTTCAAAGTAGATGACCAAGACTACATCGAAGATCCACTGGGAATGAATGCATCTCGTTTAGAAGTCGAAACGCATATCATCACCACACAAAAGTCAAACTTCCACAATCTTCGAAAAGCCGTTCGTGCGGCAGGTGTTGAAGTAGAAAATGTGGTCTTAAGCGGTTATGCCTCTGCTATTGCCGTCTTGAACGACGATGAGAAAGAGCTTGGTGTCGCTGTTGTCGATATGGGTGGAAGTACAAGTAACATCGTTATTCACTCGGGCAACTCTATCCGTTTCAACGACTTTTTAGGTGTCGGTTCAAACCACATCACTAATGATCTCTCTATGGCACTTCATACGCCTCTTAATGTTGCGGACAGTGTCAAGATGGAATACGGTTCACTTCACACGCCGAACAACGACCTTATCGAACTGCCGATCATCGGTGATGAGAGTTCGACCCATGAGGTCTCCTTAGAAGTTGTTCACAATGTCATCTATGCACGTGTTGAAGAGACATTGATGATCATCGCCCAATCATTAGAGAAGAGTGGTCTTAAAGAGCAGATGGGTGCCGGTGTTGTCTTAACCGGTGGTTTTACCAATATGGTTGGTCTACGTGAACTTGCAAGTGCAATCTTCGACAACCTTCCTGTGCGTGTTGCTAAACCTATAGAAGTTGACGGTCTTTTTGACCAACTTCGCAATCCGGCCTATTCTGGTGCGATCGGCCTTCTGCGTTATGAGGCCAATGGCTATTCACTGTATGAGGTAGACGTCAACAAAAAGATGCGTCATACCAGAAACGATTTTGATGAACTTACGATGCCGGACCTAGGTGATGTAGAGCCTACTGGTATACCAACAATTGATTACGATTCCCCTGCGAAACCCAACAATGTAAAAATAGGAAAACCTATCACCCCTACTAAGTCTAAGGGTGATCAGGAAGCAGGTGCGTTTTCAAAATTCTGGAACTGGATGACCCAGTTATTTTAACAAGGAGTGTGAAATGAGTAGTGATATGTTTATAATCGAGGAGTCAACTCGACAAACTGGTGCTAGAATCGTTGCTGTTGGTGTCGGCGGCGGCGGTGGCAACATGATCGGTCATATGATCAATGAAGGTGTTACCGGCATTGAATTAATCGTTGCAAATACTGATGCACAGGTACTTGACAACTCTTTGGCAAACACAAAGATCCAACTTGGCGGCAAGCTGACTAAAGGTCTTGGTGCAGGTATGAAACCTTCTATCGGTAAAGATTCTGCTTTAGAGAGTTACGATGAACTTCGTACTGCTCTTGATGGTGCAGACATTGTCTTTATTGCTGCCGGTCTTGGCGGTGGTACAGGAACAGGTGCTGCTCCGATCGTTGCTCAGATCGCTAAAGAGATCGGTGCATTGACCATTGCCGTTGTGACGAAGCCGTTCAAGTTTGAAGGTGGAAAACGTTCTAAACTTGCGGAAAAAGGTCTTGATGATCTTAAAAGTGAATGTGACTCTATCGTTGTGATTCCAAACGATAAACTTCTCTCTATCATTGACAAACGTCTTGGTATGCGTGAGAGTTTCAAGATCGTTGACTCGGTTCTTGCACAAGCGGTAAGCGGTACGTCTGGCGTTATCCTTTCACATGGTGACAATGACATCAACCTTGACTTTGCTGACCTTCAGACTGTTATGTGTCACCGTGGTATGGCACTGATGGGTGTTGGCGAGCACCAAGGTGAAAATGCTGCTTACGAAGCGATCAAATCGGCTATCGAATCACCACTGCTTGACAATATGTCGATCAATGGTGCGATGGGTGTCTTGGTTCACTTCCACATGCACCCGGAATTTCCAATGATGGAGATGACAGAAGCAATGGAGATCGTACACGAAAGTGCTGACAGTGATGCTGACGTAATCTTTGGTACGACCACTGATGAGAGCATGCCTATTGATGCTATCCGTATTACGTTGGTTGCTACAGGTTTTGAAAAAGATCTTAACCAGAGTGTTAATAATGATACCTTTGTGTCAGAGACACCTGCTTATACACAGCCAACAATGACACAACAAGTGCAACGTCCAAAAATGGTTGTAGGTGGTGATATCAGTGATGACTATCTAGATGTACCAACATACATGCGCCAACAGAAAGACTAAACACTACACCGATGCACTCCTTTGAAGAGGTTATGAAGGCCAAAACACTACTTGGTCTTCGAGACACTGCCTCTCTCCCTGAAATAAAAGCCCGTTATAGAAACCTTATGCACCAATGGCACCCCGACAAACACCTTGACGAAACAGAAACAGCCACAAAGATGAGCACCGACATCATAGAAGCCTATAAAATCGTCTTAGAGTACGTTAAACAGTACGAATACCGTTTTGATGAGGAGTTTATCAAGACTAAGACGATATCGCCGCACGAGTGGTGGAATGACCGTTTTGGCGGACGATAACAGCTTTCTTTTTTAGCTATTTTCGTGCTCCTGTACTTTTCTACTTTTCATACTTCTTTTGAATGTCTTTGAATAGAGGTCATGTTACTTTTTTCTTTGCGTGCACAGCTAGTAAACTATTAATGCAACTTTACTCACTAAAAACCTGACATTTAGTCAGCTTTATACTGATATATCCTAACGAAAAAAGAAAGTGCAATTCCCTCCGGCACTATTAACTACTTGATATTTTCAACTCTATACCTTCGTAACCTACTGGCACTTCTGCCAGTAACTTATTCGACACATTACAGTACAAACTTTTAGACAACACGAACAGGAATCTAAACGGTAGCTTTTACATTAATCAACATGGTGGAAGGTGAGAGAGGAAAGTTCTTGATTTTAATTTTTGATATAAAAAGATGGCGAAGCTCATCTAACGCCCAAAAAAGCCGATTGAAGTTTTAGATTTAGTGTAGATTGTGCAAAACGTTTGTCCGATAGCGCACTAGTGTGCGTGGAGCGGCAAACTTTTGTGCAAGACAGCCTAGGGGCTGGGCCCTGCGCTGAAGCTAAAGCTTCAATTAGTCTATAAAAGTAACGATATCACTCATCTTGACGCGTTTAGGCTGATACGTATTGATCTTGGCATCCGTATCTTCATACCCGACAACAACACTGTAAAGCAGTGCCAGATTATCAGGTACATCCATCACCTTAGAGATGATCTTGCCATACTCAGTAGTAGAACCTTGCGGACAAGAACCTAGACCATACCCTTCAGCAGCAAGCATCAAATTCTGCATGTAAGCACCAGAGTCAATAAGTGGACCTTGAGCTCCATCAATAATCTCTTTTTCTACATAGACAAAAAAGACATTTTGTGCACCAAACCAACGGTAGTTGTCAAACCACATCTTCTGACGAGTCTCATCATCATGACGATCTACTTCCATTAGTTTGTATAGCCCTGCTCCAGTAAGGATACGGCGTTTTTTATACGGGTTGACCCAGTTTAGCGGATAGTACTGCACATGTTGATCAACGTCACCACCAGCTTCAATGTGTGCAATGATCGCATCACCAATATTTGTAAGCATCTCTGTATTACTAACTGAATAGACAGTCCATGGCTGCATGTTTGCACCACTTGGTGTCATTGCAGCTGCTTCTAAAATCTTCTCAATTGTCTCTTTAGGAACTTTTTTGTTTAAAAATTTACGTTTAGAAGCACGACCTTTAATAGCGTCAATAACATTCATACTTTCCATTTGTCTTAACTCCATCTTAAAATAATCTTGTATTTTACAGTAAGCCTACTTAGATTCGGGTAACTGTTTGACCTTCTCCTACACTCGGCGCTTATTTGATTTTATTGCTGACTGCTTTCACCTGCTCTTTTAATCTTTGTATCTCTCTTTCATCATGTTTTTTTGCATATTTGATGGTGTGATAGAGCCCATCTATCTCATCGATCAGTTTAGTGTCGTACTGTTCTCTTATTCTTGTCAAAAAGTCGTGCATACTCTCATTTGGCTGTTTTTCAAACCCCTCTTTTTTAGCCTGTTTAAAAAGTGGTACCAATAGACATAGAACTCTGTCTTTACATCTCTGTGCGTTAACAAAAAGCGCTAAGGCAATAGAGAACAGAACAAAGAGCAGTGCATAAAGTATGAACTTTATAAGATACATGGTGTTGTTGAGCAAATTATGCAAGATGTCCATCTGCTTCAGACGACTGTACTCTAAGATCCATGTCTCAATAACATACTTGACATACATAAAACGCAGATTGGTGTAGCGTAAAAACTTCTCCGTCTGACTCAGTTCAGTCGTATCGAGATTTTGCAGAGCATTGGCATCAAAACGCTTTGCAAAACTGGTGGTCTCTACCCTGGTCCACCCTTGAGAGTTTAGATAGACCTCAACCCAAGCATGGGCGGCGTACTCCCGTACAACAAGATAGTTATCCAAAGCCTCATCCGTGTTGATCATAAACCCTGTGACCACTCTTGTTGGAAGCTTGGCAACCCTGGCCATATAGGTAAAAGCGGCTGCAAAGTGGACACAGTACCCCTTTTGCGTGCCATGTAAAAAGGAGTCGATAGGCTTCTCTTTATCTAAGGGGTCAGGTTTGAGGGTGTAGACTAAGTTGAGTGATTGAAAATAGCTTATAAGGTTTTGTAAGGTCTCCTTATCACTTGGTGCTATCAATTTCTTTGATATTTGCGCACTCGTTCTGTCGCGATTTTCATCCACTTGAAGAGATGCTTCTCTAATATTTTCACTTATTGGTGCACTCATCTTGTATGACAGATGTGAACGCAGTGCATACCGATAGACCTCGTCAACCTTTTTATCACTTAATAGCGTATAATCATCAAACAGTGTACTTTTGGGTGGTGAAGAGTCCGGAATATCAAGGGTATATAACCACTTTTCATCATGAGGGTACAGTGTGACCTTGTACCCTACACTTTCACTCAGCTCTACCGCTCTATTGGTTGCATCCAAAGGCTCTTTTAGTGTGCTTTTCAACTGTCTAAAGGAGTCATTACTGTCGACATATAGAGTCGTTCCGCGAAAGTAAAGGTCTCTGCCTTTTGGAAGTTTCTCATCAAAATAGACCTCCATGATCACCTGTGGTGAAAGTACCAAAAGAGCATCACTGCCTAAAGACATCCTCCCGTTATGGCCACTTCGTTTGATGAGCTCATCACGAAACCCATAGTCAGCTTTTTCAAAACTGATCCGAGGAAATACCAGAAACAAAATGGCAACAATAGGCAGAGAGTAAGCAAAGATAGAAAGTGACATCTTTAACACATCATAAAGTGAACTGTTCATCTTATGCCAAACAAAGAGCAGCAGAAAGGTAAAGAGTGTGAAGACCATATAAAAGAGCATGACAACAGAGTTGTGCAAGAAAAATGAGAGCATTAATAACATTGCAGGCGAGAAGATAAGATAGAAGTTCAACTCCCCTTTCAGGCGCTGCAGCGTAACAGCGTAAATGAGCAGCGCATTCAAAAGCGAGAGATAAAGGGCGAACTTACTAAACGATGAAAAGTTAAAATCGGTGTAGAAAGAGCTTATCACCGACAGCAGTCCAAAGAGCATCAAGCCATACTGCAGAGGTTTTGGAACATCTCTTTTTACAATCAGGACAACAAAGACAACGAGCAGATAGACAAGCATCGGAAACTTAAGTCGCTCCAGATGGGGTAAAATGGACAAAAAGAGTGCAATATCTACAAGATGCAGACTCGTTGGCGGTGACTTAATATTGGCCAAGATATGTGAGAATCTCATCGCTGCCCATCTTTTTACTGTTTAGTGTTTTCTGTCCTATCGAAATGCTATAAGCGTACGAACGCTGTTCACACTCCAAGACCCACAGACAGAGCTGAGAGAGTCTCTGCTCATCATCCGTCCCGCACGATATAAAATCGAAATGGAGCAGTGTCGCTTCATTGGTGTGTGAAAAGACCTTGCTCATCAGCGTGTCGCCCTTGGCTAATGACTGCCAATAGATCTGAGAGAGTCTGTCACTGCTCTCATAGCTCTTTATCCCCTCAAAATCATCTTTGTCCCCATACAGCGACCTGTTTTTAGCAATGAAGGCATCAATGCTCTCTCCTTTAGGTTCCGGGTAGACCACAAACGCCTTATCGATGTCAAATACCTTATAAAAGATCTGATGCGGCAGCGGAAAACCGCTTTCACACTGCACACTCTCAAAGTTCGCACTTCCTCTTTCTCTATATGTGTGCGTAAAGGTCAACACTTCAGGTGTGTTGGCTCGAATGATCTTGCAATGTTGTTGTTCACCGGCACTTATGCAGCTTATATCATAGATGTCTCGATGTGACGAAGAGGAGAGAGAGAGGCTGTAACTGCTTTTTTGGTTCGCAAACACTCTTTTAAAAGAGAGCAGCTCCACCTCTAAAGCGCGGATGTTGTTTCGCCCAAATACGTAGCTGCTGATAGAGAAGGCAAAGGTAAAAAAAAGTGCTAAGTAGACAATGTTGTAGTTATGTATATACGCCTGCATAAAAAGCGCAATAAATATAAAGATAAGCAGATAGATGTACTTTGTCGGTCTCTCACTGCCCTTTCTAGCAATCTTGGCAAATGAGTGAGAGAATCTTTTTTGAAGCTGGTTCAGAACTATCACGGTTTGTTAACTCCAATCGATGTACTACAACAGGCTCTAAGACATCCGTGACATCATTAGGCGTAACAAAATCTCGTCCTCTTATGATGGCATAGGCTTTTGAGAGTTGCAGAAGCGCTAAGGCCCCTCTGGTTGAAAGCCCGTACTCAAAAAGCCCATGTTCACGAGAGACCTCGATAATATTTTGAATAAGATCCAAGATCTCATCACTCACATGGACATTTTTACTTAAGGTCAAGAGCCGTGTCACCTCCTCTTTATCAAAGGTCTTAAGATCGTTTGAACTGTGAAGGTTACCTGCTCTTAATATCTCCCGTTCTGATGCTCTGTCTGCGTACCCCAGTGAGATGGTACAGACAAAACGGTCAAGCTGTGAGCTTGGCATACTAAAGACACCCGACTCCTCAAAGGGGTTTTTTGTTGCAATAACAAAAAATGGACGTTGCAGAGGATAGGTCGTGTTCTCGACACTCACTTGATGTTCTGCCATCGCTTCCAAAAGAGCGCTCTGTGTCTTCGGTGTGGCACGGTTGATCTCATCTGCCAGCAATACAGAGCTGAAGATCGGCCCTTTTTTAAAACGGAATTCACCACTTTTGACATCAAAGTAGTTCACGCCGATAATATCGGCTGGAAGAAGGTCAGACGTAAATTGGATGCGCCCAAAATCCAAGCCAAGGACGTGTGCCAGCGCCTTAGCCAAGGTTGTCTTACCGACACCCGGCATGTCTTCTATGAGAAGGTGCCCTCCCGACAGAAAAGCTGCCATGGCTATTTCAATCTTGTCGCGTTTACCGATAACGACTTTTTCGATCTCATCTATGATGGTATGGATCAGTGTATGACTCTCTTGCAAGCTTGTATCCCTACTCTTTAATATTGAGATAAGCTTAACACAAAAGAATTAAGGAGACCTCCACATTGAGCAACCAAAAGATAGAATCAGCAAGATCCGGCTCATATTTGGTTCACTGGATTTTGCTTAATACTGGAAAGAACCGTGGGGCTTATTGCTTTGAAGTTTTGGCCGCTGGACTATATCTCCAGTGAACAATAATTTTCATGAATCTCCCTGGCATCACCTTACGCTGAAACAGCATCTGCAAAAAGCACAACTGAAGTGGACAGAGTTGCCAAGACTATTTTTATCATCTACTATCTCTTTGAGTTAGCTGAAACCATTACTCATACGACAAGTTGTTTTAGAGATGAAAGCAGTCACAGAAAAGATTGATATTAGAATGACCACAACAACAGAGCAGCAATTTCGTTAAATAAGTATAACATATATGACAAGCTGCTAAATCATCTTGCCAGCAATAGAGATATTATATAAAAAAGAACAATTGATCTCAGAAACTTTAGAGCCCATAATGAGGTAAAAATACAAATTAATTTAGAATAAAAAATGAAGAGAACAGTACCGCGATAGCAGATACTGTTTTGTAGTGTGTTCTCTTATAGTTTGATGAAATATCTTACATGTAGATAAATCAAGTCGTGCCTATTGCCGAATTAAGAACATGAAATCTTCAACCAGGCTTTGTTAGGACTTGCTGAGTTGTTTGTTCAATGCGTTTAGATCGCCAAGAACGTTAACATTTGCGATTTTTCCATTTTTAAAGTGGAAAAATGCGGCTCCTGAGTAACTGATTCTATTACCGGTCGCTTCGTAGCCGAGTAGCGGTCCCTCATGGGTACCTGAGTAGGTCACATAAACAGCGGCCATATTATTCTCATGCACTTCCATTTCAACGGCATGGTAGAGGTTGGGAAATGCTTTGATGATCATCTCTGCATACTCTTTGAAACCTTCTATACCATTTGCCACAATGTCTAAAGAGCCACGGAAACGAATGTCATCATCTAGAAGGATATCCGCTTTAGAAAAATCCTGACTGTTCCACATCTCGTAATAAGCACGAATAAGCTGTTTATTTTCCATCATTCCTCTTTAATCGCTATATTGATGTTTATGTGGGAATTTTTCGATCGGCGAATAGCCATCATCGTCCCAGTCATCGTAGTCATCATACGCGTCATAATCTACCGTAAAGATCTTTTCGTAACCCCGGTTAATGAGTTCGTCATCGATCATTTCACTGTTCAAACCTTTGCTTACGCAAAGTTCCACGATTTCAGCAATATCTGCCGAATCAACGCCGCCTATTTCCATTTCCAATCTCACATCAGAAATCTGCATTGGATCCTCGATAAAAAGTCATAACTAGTAATGTCGCTACTAGAAAAAACGTTTGATAAACATTATCAAACACAGCCAAAAAAACCGGACATACCTCGCAGTATTCCATTATGACCCAAAGGCTTTTCTTTCAAAAAGGATGCCATCGATTTGAGTGAGAAATTATACACCTTTTTTTGAAAAATTAGCGCTAAAAAACAAGGCCTGAATAACCGAAAATTTGCTGTAGGTTACTGTTTGTTTTACACAGTTATATACATGAAGCAGATTCTTAACATAGCTTATAATATAATGATTACAGAAAGATAATTGAAGTTAAATGGCACTACTTGATATGTTGTATTTTCAGAGTATTAAAGATCAAGAGTAATTTTGATTCGAAGTACAATACAAGTATCTCTTTATATACGAATAAATATTATTTTAAGGTCAATCAATGAAACAATTACTATTTATAGTGTTCTTGATATGTTCAGCTTGGTCGGCTTCGATCGATGTCAATCTTTTTGAAGGCACAGAGAAAAATGCCTATTATATAACGATAGAAGAGCAGATCGACACTGCTGCAAAGAGTGGCCTTCTTCCCCCAGAGATCATCAAAGAAGAGAAGCTGCAGTTAGCAAGAGTGCGCAGTGCCTCTTCTCAAATCGTTCAGATCGAACGTTACGACCTGGATACACTTATCGTCAGTAAAGGTGATCTCAGGAACTACTACAATGCGATCAGCGCCCTTGCATCATTGCGCTTGAGATTGAAGCAGCGCCAGAAAATGCTTCTTGGTCTGCATTCTAAACTGGTATTTTTAAAGCAGCTTATTGAAAATATTGTTAAAGAGGATAAGCCTCAGCTTCTCTCATATCAGCTGCAATTTGCCTACTATAAGCTCCAGCAACAAAACATAGAAGCAAGATTAGTACTGCTACAGACACATGAACAAGAGATAATGAAGGTACTTTTAGATGTGCTACCGTTGTTGCAATGCGATCTGCTGACAACAATTGACAGTCAATTGTCTCAGAATGAGACCGTTATTGAACAAGCACTTCAACAGAAGGTTGCATTGCAGATCGATCTGGAAAAAGCGGTCATAGAAGAAAGTGGCAAGATCGAGTATCTTCAACAAAAAAGCGCTCAGACCAATGCCCAATATCAGCAGGCGCTAATTACAAAGATCACACTGCAGATACAGACATCCCTTTGTATGCTTAAAGAGAAACAGAACAAAGATTTTTTTAAACTGCTTGACGAGATCAAAACACTAACAACAGATATTTCCAGAGATGAACAGCCTCTTTTTACAGAACAGCTCAATGTCCTTAAGGATATTGCCAAAGAAGTTTTTGGATCGACAAAACTCTTTTTTGGCGCGACCTTGTATGAGAGCACCGAGATGTTTGCGGAGCTAAAAGGCTATTTCTCTTCCACCCTATTCGTTGTCAATGAGCAGCCTATAAGTTTCATAAGTCTGCTTAAGGCACTTATGCTGGTTATTTTAGGCTTCATTACAGGAATGTTTTACAAGCGATGGATAAATCGGATAGTCCGCCGATGGCCGGACATGAGCCAGATGTCTATCCGACTGGTCTCCAATATCGGTTACTACCTGATCATTGTCATCACGTTTTTCTTGGCCATTGCAAGTATCGGCATTGACATGACCTCCATCTCCCTGATCGCCGGGGCCTTGTCGATCGGTATCGGTTTCGGCCTTCAGACCGTTGTCTCCAACTTGATCGCGGGGATCATTCTGATGTTCGAGCGGACCATACGCATCGGTGACACTATCGAGATCAGCGATACGCTTCGCGGCAAAGTAACCGATATGCGGATCCGTTCGACAACGATCAAGACCTGGGATAATATCGATATCGTCATTCCAAATTCATCCTTTATCCAAAACAATGTCATCAATTGGACACTTGATGACGTGTCTCGACGGATTCACATTCCTTTTGGTGTCGCTTATGGCACCAAAGTCGAAGATGTTAAAAAAGCAGTACTTGAAGAACTTGCATTAAGCGACTTGAAGTATATCAAAGATGATGAGAACAAAAAACCGGACATCTGGATGATAACGATGAACAACAGCAGTGTTGATTTTGAACTGCTGGTCTGGGTGGAATGGGGTAAAACCGTTGGACCCAACACATTAAGATCGGATTTTATGATCCTGATCTACAATGCACTATACAGACACGGCATCCAGATCCCGTTCCCTCAACTGGATCTTTATGTCAAACAGATGCCTTCTGAAACATTAAACAAAGGATAAAATATGGCAAAAGTAACATCATACGGAGCGGCCCAGACAGTGACGGGCTCATGTCACCTTGTAAAGATCAATTCGGTACAGATCCTGATCGACTGCGGTATGTTTCAAGGCGACGGGGGCAGTAAAAGAAACTATGAGCCCTTTGAGTTCGATCCTGCCAAAATCAATTACCTGATCTTGACCCATGCCCATCTTGACCATATCGGAAGGGTCGCGAAGCTCATCAAAGAGGGATTTTGCGGAGAGATCATTGCGACCCAGCCTACGCTTGACATTGCCAAGATCATGCTGCTCGACAGTGCGAGGATCCTGAAAGAGGAGTACAAAACCTTGAGAAGAAAAGCGCGTCGGCGCGGTGAAGAAGACACTGTTTCAGAACCGCTCTATACAGAGGAGCATGTACAGCAGGTATTTGAGAAAAAGTGGCATACCCTCGAGTACTTCGAACACCATAAATTGCGCCAGCACATTAGAGTGTCACTAGGCAATGCAGGCCATATCATGGGGAGTGCTTTTGTCATACTCGACTACCAAGAGGAGAGTGAGCCAAAGCGTATCGTCTTTTCAGGCGATATCGGCAGCCCTCACCGACTGATCATCGACAGCGCCGACAGACTCGATAAAACCGATGCTCTTTTTATCGAATCGACCTATGGAGACCGCAACCACAAACCGCTGCGTGAGAGTATTGATGAGTTCAAAAAGGCCGTAATAGAGACACTTGAACGTGATGGGAATATACTGATCCCTTCATTTGCACTGGAGCGTACTCAGGAGATACTCTGGCTGCTGCGCGAGATGTACGAGGATGGGGAGTTGCCGAAGTGCCATGTTTTCCTTGACAGCCCGCTGGCCATTAAAGCGACAAAACTGTATAACAAATACCCCATCCATCTCAGTGACGAGGTCGAATTTCAGTCATCTATCGGCAGCGATCCCTTTTCATTCGAATTGCTCGAACCAACCACTACAAGAGAGGAGTCTCTCGCGATCAACAATGTTAAAAAGCGTGCCATCATTATTGCCGGCAGCGGTATGTGCACAGGCGGACGTATTATGCACCACCTCAAACACCGTCTTTGGAACCCCAAAAATGCGGTTATTTTCGTAGGGTATCAGGTCGAAGGAACACTCGGACGCCGTATTATCGAGGGGGCAGAGTTTGTCAAGATCTATGGAGAAGAGATCATCACCAAGGCTCAGGTCTATACCATCAACGGATTTTCCGCCCATGCGGACCAAAACGATCTCATCGACTGGATACGTCCTGTCAAAAATCTCAAGACCTTATGTCTGATCCACGGCGAAACCGAGAAGATGCAGCTCTTTGCGAAGGCAATCAACGAGACGCTGAAACTGGACGCACACATCATGGAACGCGACATTCCTGTCACATTGTAAAAGGATACAGACCACTATGCGAAAAGGCAGTAAAAACCACAACGGATTCCACAAGCAGTTTACCATTCCAAAGCCGCCGGAGGTGACCAAACGCGAGGAGCGGCTCCCAAGCGAACGGCCAAAACCTGTGCAAGAGGACCCTGGTACACCTCAACGGATGCATGAGCTGCTGCAAAACCCAAACTATCGCCCTGCTGATAAAGACCCCGACTTTTTAAGGGAAGATGCCGCACGCGGTCTGCGACTGCAGGCAGATTACCTCAAAACCGAACTGCTGCTGCAAAAATACGGCATCGGACATACGATAGCTGTCTTTGGCGGGACGCGGATCGCCGAGGAGGCCGAAGCGCACCGAAACCTGCTTGAAACACAGGCGGCCCTGGAACGCGATCCTGAAAATGAAGCGCTTCGTCACAAGTGCAGCGTCTGCGAGAAAATTTTACATAAAAGCCATTTTTATACGATCAGCCGGGAGTTCGGGCGGATCGTCGGCCGGTCAGGAGAGGGACCGAACGACTGCCGGGTCACCATCATGACCGGCGGCGGGCCGGGCATCATGGAGGCTGCAAACCGGGGGGCCTTCGACGTCGGCGCCAAATCTATCGGACTCAACATCACTCTGCCACGCGAGCAGTTTCCAAACCCCTATATTACGCCGGAACTTTGCTTCCAGCTCCACTATTTCAGTATGCGCAAACTCCATTTTTTTAACAGGGCCAAAGCACTGGTAGCATTCCCGGGCGGTTTCGGTACCCTCGACGAGCTTGTTGAAGCATTGACACTGGTACAGACACGCAAGATCGCACCGATGCCTATCGTTCTTGTCGGACAGGAGTTTTGGGAGGGGATGATCGATTTTGGCTATCTCCTCGACGAAGGGGTCATCGATCCTGAAGACATCAAGCTTTTCTGGTATGCCGAGAGTGCCGAGGAGATATGGGACGGTATATTGTTATGGCACCGTGAAAATGGCACCCC